>CBFHHJ010000005.1:0-40589 GCA_965655505.1 Luminiphilus sp. | reverse complement strand
GTAGAACCCACGGTGTAACCAACTTCCGCATCGAGATAGGCGTAGCCGTCGTAGGTGAGGCCGTCTTCCGAGTCATACCAGTCATCGTAGTACGAGTAACGCGCCATGGCACGCCAATCACCCATGGTGTGGTTCGCCATAACGTTCCAGCGGGTTTCTGGCAGACCTTGCTCCAGCTCCTGAATACGACCATCGTTCACTACGCCGTCCGACGAGTTGGTGACTTCGGTTTCGGTCTGGTTGAACGAGAAGTTCAGGTCAGTGAAACCAAGGTCAGACTCGATCGAGTACGTCGCGACAATATCGAACCCTGTGGTTTCAGTGTTCAAGCCGTTGGTGAAGAATCGGAAAGTCGACAGGCTATCGGCACCCGCAACACCCTCAGCGATCAACGCGGCGATCTCAGCTTCGGTAAGTTCGAAGTTTTGTGAAATCGCCAGTCGGTCATCCAGCTCAATGCTGAAGTAATCAACGGTTACCGCCAAATCGCCGAATTCAAAGATCACACCCGCCGAGAAGTTGGTTGATTCTTCAGGCTGTAGCGGCAAACCACCGCGCAGCACTGCAACGGGGCTGGTCGAAGGAATCGTCCCGTTATTCTCAAGCTCGTTGGTCGCAAGGTTGAATTCCGTCGAGACGTTAAACGCATTCGATTGACCGGGCGTTGGAGCGCGGAAGCCGGTGCTGTAGCTAGCACGAACAGCGACGTTTTCCGTGATCGTGTAGTGGGTGCTCAACTTACCGTTTGTGGTCGTACCGAAGTCACTGAAGTCTTCCCAGCGCAATGCAGCACCCACCAACCATGCGTCAGTCAGGTTAGTCTCGGCATCGACATACAGCGCAATGTTATCGCGTGCCCAGCTACCCTCTGCCAGAGGACCAAAACCGGGGAAACCGTTCGACGCTGCCGAGAAACCCTGGTCAGCCAACGGACCCACTTCCCAAGATGCCTCATCGCCAATGCCGATTTCAAACTCTTCTTCACGCCACTCAAAACCACCGGCGAGATTCAGATCGGATGCAAGACCAACATCCATCGCGTAGTTCAAATCAAAATTGAAGTTCTTCTCTAGCTGCGAGTACGTACCTGGCTTAAACGATGTCGGTGACTGTGGACCGAGGGACGCGTTTACCGTGTTATCGATAAAGAAATCGGCTTCGTTGTAGCCCACGCTACCGCTCACATCATAGCCAATACCGCTTTCCCAAGTACCTCGGGTACCGATGACCAAAGACAGGTCTTCGGTGTTCGCACCAAAGCTCGGCGTGAAGCCGCCAGGGAAGAATTCGTTGAAAACAAAACAGTTAGGATCAGCAATCACTGCCTGCAAACCCGCGGCGTCTGATGGGTCGAGGGCGCTCGGACAGCTACCACTCATATCACCGGTAACGTCACCGACAAGGCGATTGCCGTCACCGTTGGCAAAAACGCCCGATCGCGTGTCGGGGTTACGGAAGTAGAAACCACCCTCGACCACTTTAGAGGCGTAGTTACCAAACGCGTAGGCCTGCGAGCTATCGGACAGATCGATGCCCATGTTAAAGAATGTCTTCAGGTCATTGCGCACTTCGGGGCTTCCCCAAACCTGCGCGGGATCGGCAACTGCGGTGTTGCCTCCTGCGATCAACGCCGCTGCGTCATCACGCTGAACACTGCGGCTAGTCGCGTCTGATTCACCGTATTCGAAGCTGGCGTTCAAGAAACCATTCGCGGTAAAAGGCAGGCCAATATTGCCTGATACCGAATACATGCCCTCGCTGCCCTCGGTGAATTCACCGTAGCGCGCTTCAATCGATCCGCCTTCAGCGTCATCTTTAAGGATAAAGTTCATCACGCCCGCAATAGCGTCAGAACCGTACTGGGCGGCGGCACCATCACGGAGCACTTCCAGCTGCTTCAGCGCAATCGCCGGAATCACAGAAATATC
Organism: Luminiphilus sp.; assembly: GCA_965655505.1. Lineage (GTDB taxonomy): Bacteria > Pseudomonadota > Gammaproteobacteria > Pseudomonadales > Halieaceae > Luminiphilus. Next base: position 38,661 of record CBFHHJ010000005.1, on the reverse strand, counting down.
AGGACCCTGAGCACCATCACTCACGCCGTTGCCGAGCCAAGAAATGACCGCTGCACGATGTCGACGTTTACCGTTGACCAGTACCAACGTGTGATCCGGTGCGAGACCGCGGAGGTTCGCTGGACGTACAACAGTGGCGGCATCAGAGATTGGCTGCGAGTTAACGTTGAACGAAGGGACTGAATTGCGTAGCAACGTGGTCATATCGCTTGCGCCCTGATTGCGGAACTCGTCGCCGCTCAGGACATCGATAGGTGCCGCCGAGTCAAAGACCGAGCGGGCTTGTCCGCGCGTACCAGTGACAACGACTTCTTCGAGTTTTTCTTGACCAAAGGCCGTGGGCGCCTGAGTTAGCAGCGCCGCATGGGCTGCAACGGCAAGTGCCAACTTGCTGATTCGTGAGTGCTTCATAAATTGAGTTCTCCAGTGGAAATGGTTGTAGCAGTTGGAACGTAGCTAAAGCAGTGGGAAAGTAACTGCAGGAGTGGGAAAGTAACTGTGACAATTTTGTTACCCAAATAGAATCCCCTTGGACTTATCCCAAATCTCGAGATAAATCGCAAAGCCAACTATTCACCAAAAGCAGTCAAGCGGAGCTCACTCGGGATCTCGGATCGGTTGCAGAGGTCGTGCCGGCGTTGGAAGGGCGAGCATCGAAAGAGCAAGTTTGGGAGGAGCAAGTTTGGGGGGGCAAGTTTCGAAAGAGTCAGGCTCAGAAGCGTCAAGCGCTACAGCGAGCAACTCCTGTCGACAGCTCATCGCGCACGCGCTGCACAATCAAATCGACGCTCGGAAGGTTCTCGACGAGCTCGGCAATTTTGACAGTACGAGTTTTGTAGTTCAGCACGACGGGTAAGACCGGCACCTTGGCTGACTCGGCGATGCGCGCGAACCCCAGTTTGAAATCGGCGACCGCGCCGCGTGTGCCCTCGGGGGTGATACCCAAAACAAGCTTCGAACGCCGCGCAAATTCCTCGGTCATTTGCTCTACTAATCCTTGCGGTCCAGTCCGGTCGACCGGAATGCCACCGAGCGCTGTTAACACGCGACCGAGAGGAAACCAAAATAAGGAATGCTTCATCAGGAAGGCGGAACGCAATCCGAGACCCCAGAGCACGGCAACCGTGAGCAGAAAATCGACGTTGGAGCTGTGAGGGACAAGCGCCACCACCATTTTGGATCGGTCGGGAAAATCACCCTCTATACGCCAACCCATTAGCCTAAACACCGAACGGCCTATGAAGCGCGTGATTGGATTAGTAGAGCGCGGCAGGTTGTTGCCGAGCGTTTGCCATTTCATGACGTTAAATCCGTTATCCAAGTTAATCGCCGAGACACCAGCAGACGATTCAAGACTCTTATGCTCACAAGCATAGAAGCCCCCCTAGTTGCCCTGCACTGTTGTTTTTATCTGACGGGGCGGAACCTAACACAATCCCAGCGAAATCGGATCAGACTATAGGGGTAGACGGCCAATAAATTTACCTCGTAGGACGAGTAAACGACGCAGTAAAGATGCCCCCGAATTCTAGTCATCTATGACAGAATTGTGGATGCTGCGAGCACACAGTCGCCCCCTACTCTGGGGGTTCGCGGCCTTGAGATCGCCAGAGCGCGGGAATTAGCGCGTACGTTCAGAAACCAGCTTCGAGCTAGTGGAGCAACAAACACCCATCGAATCTCTGTCTCAGTTCAATGAGGTGGGTAGTGATATCGAGGCGTGGGAAAAAGAAATGGTCCAACTGGAGGCCAGCCAAACCGTCACTCAGTCTGCCAAAGAGCATCTCAATTGACGCCGCAGGCCATAGGCAACAGCAACAGACCCCTTTATGCTCAGCTATACGCAGGAGAGGGTTCTCATGTCAGCAAGTAACCTGAAGAAAATCGATTTTTCGAGTGCAGAGCTTGAGCAGTCTTTCGCGAACATCTCGAACGCGGTCGACGAAAGCGAGGCCAACTTCCGAAAAGCAGGTTCAAATCGCGTAGAGGAAGACCTTCGCATTATGCGCACCGTGTTTCGCGCACGATCGATCGTGGAAGACATTCTTGAGCAGCTTCGCCCTTGGGCTAATGCATTCGGTTTCAATCCTCAGGATACGGAGGAGGTAAAGCTGTCGTGGAGTTTGACCGTGGGTAAAGCCGTTGGTATTTGCCATGGACTGCTGACCGAACTCGCACCGGGTTGGCAATCCCGTGGTCGTATTGGCACCAATGCTCCCAATACCATTGAGGGACTCGTGGACGCGTTGAATGAGATTAACAGTGCGAATCTCGACGCAACGCCTGAAGCTCGCACTACTCGCTCCGCGTCCACCCCGACGCCCTCCAGCCCACCTGCCACATCGGCACCCGGAGAGCTGCCGATGCCCAAAGGCATGTCAGAGTCGAGACTGCGTGAAGCGCCCAAGGACAAAGAAGAAAAGCCATCCCCGAAGTAGAAACATATCTAAGCGCCTGGCGGCTTATAGCGCTCGGTAATGAGATACACCACGACTTGCGTCAGCACGCGCCAGTCGGGACCCGTCATTCGCCACGCCAGCCAACCCCCTGCGGCCATCCAACCTGCAGGCCCTAATGCAAAACCCACGGTGGAACTCACCCCAGCGGTTAAGCCTGCGGGTAACGATACACCGACAGCATGAGTCACCATTCCCAACGCCGTCGCCGCAGCCGCATAAAGACCGACACCCGAGGTGCTGGCAACGCCGATGACCGATAAGGTCCGCAGCGGTGCTGCTATACCTCGAGAAACCACACCATCACCTAACACTGCCGACGCGTCGATCTCCGTCTCAAAAAACTGCACGCGCTGCTCGGGGGTCATCCGCTGCAAACACTCAGCAATCACGGTATAGATCACGCGCTTCTCAAGGGCTTCTGCATCGAGTTCCGCACTGAAGACATCGAGTTTCTTTGCAAGGCCAATTACTAGCTCTACATAGGTAGGCGGAATTGGCGGGGGCGGCGAACTCGCCTCACCACGACCCAATAATTCATCGGTTTTGGCCCGGAGACGCTCCGGCGACGTTCGAACTGCCTCACGAACCCGCGAGTGATACCGCCAACGAATCCCGTCAGAAACACGCTCGACAATAGACGACTCGGGTTCTGGTGAAAGTTCTAGAATGAAAGCGAGGTTCTGAATGTGCCGCGCCTCGAGCGCAGCCAAATAATCTATCAGTGGCTGATCAGTCTTTGGCATCCCGATCCTTCAAAATGAGATCACCGCGCCCGCGTAATTTTCGTTTTTTGCGCAGAAAATCAAAAGCCTGGTCTTCCTCGGCCTGAACTGTGGGGTCAATCTCCGGTGTCTTAGTTTGACGGGCCGCGTCATTACTACGGGCTTCATTAACGCTGCTATTTCTTTTGGTCCCGCGAGACCGCAGGGCACTCACTCGGCGACAGTAAACTACCCAAGTTGCGACGATCACGGCGAATACTGCCCACTTCATGACAAAGCTGCCGAGAATCCAGGGTTGAAAACTTGATTCTCCCGCTTGTGGAGCACCCCCAAGATCGTAGGTCAGACGGATGTAGTCGACGAACTCAGCATGCAAGGTATTGGTAATCAGGAGGCCGGCGGCAGCAAATACAGTGCCCGCGAAATAGGGCTTACCCTGTCGCCATAGCGCTGCGACAGCGGCCCACTTAAGGAGATGTTGAATCATCAATAGATCCCAAGTAACACAAGCGCCGCGGCTAAACTTGAACCGTAGATTAACTGCCGGATCTTGTCCTCTTCCTCTTTAACGATGACTTCGAGCTCATCTTCAGAGAGATCCAGCGGCGAGCGGCCGCTCAGGGCAATCCGCGCCTTGGCGCGGGTAATTGCACGTTCGCGAATTGCGCCACTGTACTTATTAACTAACCGGTCTCGCCACGCCACGCTTGTCACCTACCCGCGAAATAGAGGGGATCATTATTAGATTACAGGTGTTTGACGATGAAAACCCTACGGTAATGGCGGAAGAATCCGATCAAAAACCGCCACCGCCGCCGCCCGACTGCGAACCGCCATCACTGGCGTTTGTATTGGGTTGAACAATACCCACGGGAGACGGCAAAGCCCCGTAAGCCGCGATGCTTGGTCTTGCGCCCCGAGACACGTTTGCGCCAAAGCAGGAAGGACGACGGCTTGATTTGTCCGCGCATGATGGCGATGACCTCAGGCTCCGTAAGCCCAAAGGTTTCGGCGATCGCCTCAAACGGCGTTCGATCTTCCCATGCCATTTCGACAATTCGAGATAACTCTGAAGGCGTAAAGTCTGGCGTTCTTGCTCGTTTCATTGCGTTTTATTCATTGCGTTTGTTTCGTAAGTTGGGGCGACTCGACTGCGTCCGTTATCAGCACGAGCCCCATAATCGCATGATCTGGCGGTTTACCAACAGCCCCGCTCGAGCGAGGGGTCTACGGCGTACTCAGGGTCACGCCGACCGGCCATCGCTCCACCAGAGCCGATAACATGACTTGCTCGCCACCCCATTGAGGACGACTGACGCTATCAACGCATCGGGGCCGCTCAGCAAGACCGCGAGACAGAGTCCCTAGATGCTCAACAGGAACAGCAAACTCCCGCTGATGGTCGTAGGCGACCGTTGTTTGATGGAACGCCTCGAGCGCTTCGGTAAGAAAAACAAGCTCATAAACGAATGCCTCACCCTCGCGCGCGGCCCAAACATCCCGCGCGGCCTGCTGAGCATGACGCCGCGAGAACTTAAAAAGCGCCATGCGATCTCCTGTTGAGGCGGGCTGGAGTCGGGTACCATGTGTTCCGCGAAGCCGAGCAGCGGACTCCGTCGTGATTGCTTGATACAACCTGATCGTCGCGTTTGAATTCATCATCGTTAGCCCTCCAAGGTCCCTGTAAGATCGAAGCTGCGAGTAAAGTCGACCGCGATGTCAGGCTCGATATGAATTCTGCAAAACTGGTGCAATCCTGTGGCAGATTCTGCACCTAAACGTTTCTGTGGCGATTCCGTGGCCTCGGAATGATGGTGTATGAGAAGCGACTGACGGAGCGCGCCACTCAATCTAAAGGTTTATTGCATGTGTCTGATCGCCCTCGCGCTCGGCGTCCATAAACGCTACCCATTGGTCATGATTGCCAATCGCGATGAATTCCATGCGCGCCCCGCTCTGCCCCTACACGCCTGGGGCGATATACCCGGTATCGTCGCGGGAAGAGATCAACGGGGTGGAGGCACATGGCTGGGCGCACACTCATCGGGTCGGATTGCGGCGCTCACTAACTACCGTGAAGCCTCCCACACAGACACTGACCTACCCTCTCGGGGACAGTTGGTCACTGACTACCTCACAACAAATCAGACTCCAGCGCGTTGGGTAAGCAATCAGGTGTTTCAACGTTACGCGGGGTTCAATTTGTTGACAGGCACCATCGGCGGAGACATGGTCTACGTCAGCAATCGCCACCCAAAACAGGTTTTAACGCGGGGGGTACATGGGCTTTCAAACGGTGGGCTTAACAGTGAATGGCCTAAGGTAACCGGCTTGCGAACAGACCTCAGCGCGTTGCTGGAATCTGTGGAGGATGTCGACGTAGGCGCACTGTTTGCCCTGCTCGGTGATACTCGCATCGCCGACGATGAAGCGTTACCCGAAACCGGTGTCGACATGGAACTCGAGCGCAGGCTATCGGCACGCTGCATCATTTCCGAGGATTACGGGACCCGCGCTCAAACGGTGGTCTTAGCTGATGCAGTCGGCGAACTCACTGTTATCGAGCAAACGCTCGATAACACCGGAAAACCAATCAGTAGGGAGCAGGTGATTCTTGCCTCACCCGGAGTTGTTCAATCTTAACCGCCCATCGCTGCTTTTAACGCCTGCAGATTAGCCATGTCCTCATCGGTAAGCGGCATCGGGTCACAACGGGGGTCAGTCTTCTGAATCGCCGCGATCATTCCTCGGGTAATCGGAATTGGGTCGCAACCATGATCGGCGCCGCAAATCATGTCCCACTCGGGCTTCGCCTGCACATGACAGGCGAAGCAGTTACCACCAAACCGGTTGTTCACCTCGGCAAAGCCACGGGTGCCAATCTGCGTACCATCCGCGGATACCTTGAGCTCAAAAAACTCCCAGTCCTTGGTAGCCGTGTTGAACCCCGCCTCGCGCTTCACCATCACTTCACTCGGCACAAGCTGAACCACCGACCCCTCTGGGTACACCCCGCCGGTATCAGAATTGGCAACCGCGACTGTCGCCTCCAAGTCACCCTTGAGATTGTCGACATAAAAATGCTGGACTCGGGTCATGTCCTGAATACAGCCAAAGGAATCCTCCGTGATCTCGTCAGAACCCGTGACCCCGGTTGCGGGCAACGCGAGCATCGCGGTCAGACCCGCTGCGAGTAAAAATTTCTGTTGCTTCATAAGGCCTTCCTCTCATAACACGTTCACTGTGTGCTGCGCACGCCCTTCGCTCTAGGACACGAGCCGCGACCAAGGGCGTTAACCCTTCTCATCTCGACCATCTGATCTAAAGCGTCTTACCCAAACCGACTAATGCAAGAACGAGCAATTCAAAAACGAGAAATTCAATAAATAAATAGTCGCTTAAGTTCGGCGGTTTGAACGCGTTTAACATACCCGTAAAGCTTTCTTGCCCGTTCGGTTATTTGAATAAGATCGCCAGACGAAAAAAAACCACCCGCGAGCCATCACTTAATGCAGTGCTGGTCATGAGTGGTCTGAACCTATTCAGACGCGCTATCCATTAGCGCATCATCGGCGGCTTGGGATTACTCGCTCTTCATCGCTGCTTCGGCGTCGGCCATCGCTTCGTCGGCACTGTCAGCGGCATCATCCATCGCAGCTTCGGCACTGTCAGCGGCATCATCCATCGCAGCTTCGGCACTTTCAGCAGCATCATCCATTGCAGCTTCGGCACTTTCAGCAGCATCACTCATGGCAGCTTCGGCGCTGTCAGCAGCGTCGGACATCGCATCGGCAGCGTCATCGGCTGCTTCAGACATAGCGTCACCCGCATCGTCGACTGCGTCAGATACGACTTCGCCCGCTTCATCCATTGCTTCAGCGGTGCTATCAACGGCCGCTTCCATGGTCTTTTCGGCCGACTCCATCACGCTGCTTGCCGATTCTTTTTGCTCTTCAGTACAGCCTGCAAGCAGGGCGACAGCGATCAAAGACAGTGCAAATTTCTTCATGGGTAACTCCTCAGTTGAATAAAAATGGTTATCACTTAGCGTAACACGCTTTATTCCATCGTTAAGTGTGTTTTGCAATAGGAGATTTCGTTAGCGATCGCGACCGGTAGATGGTCAATCAGTCGATACACGACGCACAAACCACTGGCTTGACGATCGGCCGCCATCAGTCGTTGGACGCGCGCCGAACGGGCAGCACAGGCGAAGCAGATCATCGGACTGCAGCGGTCATCTGTAGTGTACTGGCCTATACTTGAGGCTGTGCCCCATCGCAAAGCAAATCTTTCAATGATTGAAGTTACAGGACTACGCCACCCACAGCTGCGCATCGATCATTGGCGACTCGATGCCGGGAGTCGCTGGTGCGTGTTGGGTCGAAATGGATCGGGAAAGCAGCACATTGACCAACTGCTGCTTGGCAAGCTATCGGGGTATACGGCGCAGTCCGTCGATCTCGGAGCGCACCCCGAACGCATCCGACTGGTCTCTTTTGAAGCGCAGCAAGTCGTCTACGAGCGCGAATTGCAGCTTGCCGCCAATGACATGCTTGAGGGCGACGACGCCGCGACCAGTGCTCGGGCTTTTCTGCCCACGGATCAACTACAGCACCCGCTAATCGACCGGCTGGCGTTCCGTCACCGGCTGGACACCCACTACACCCAGTTGAGTACCGGCGAGAGCCGCAAGCTGCTGGTGCTCCAAGCGATTCTGGAGGGTGCTGAAACGCTGGTGCTGGATAATCCGTTTGACAGCCTCGACGTTGTCGCTTGCGAATTGCTCTCGTCTGCGTTGGCGTCGTTATCGGAAAACGGCATTACAGTTCTGATGCTGCTTAGCAACCGTCAGGATGTTCCACCATGGTGCGAGCATTTGGCGCTTATTGACGATGGTCAACTCACGCTATTCGAAGATGCGACTGCACCATCAACTCAGGCCGAAGTTGATCAGCTACTCTCTCCTAGAGACGACGCACAACCCGATTGGCCCCAGGATGCACTAACGCTCACCGAGTATCCGCACGAACAACTGATCGATTTGCAACATTGCTCGGTCTACTACGGTGGTAAAGCCGTTCTCGACAAACTTGATCTAACAGTGGCTCCGCTGCAACACACGCTGATTACCGGCGAAAACGGCTCGGGAAAATCGACTCTACTGGGGTTGATCACCGGTGACTGCACTCAGTGCTACAGCAACGACGTCACCGTGCTCGGACACCGCCGTGGCAGTGGCGAATCGGTCTGGGATCTCAAAGCACATATGGGCATTGTCAGCAACGATTTGCACCGGCGCTATCGCGTCCGCTGCAGCGCACTGACGGTCGTATGCTCAGGCTTTTTTGACTCCATCGGCCTCTATGACGCAGCGGGCGATCACGAGAAGACCATCGCCCGCCAATGGTTGGCCGCTGCAGGCCTTGAAGGGCACGAGGACGCATCGTTTCATGAAATGAGCTACGGAGAGCAGCGCCTAGTACTGATTGCGCGTGCGCTGGTCAAATCGCCGTTACTGCTGATACTCGACGAACCCACCCAAGGACTCGATGAGCCTAATCGTGCGAAAGTTATGAACCTATTAGAAACCCTCAACCGCAGGCGACACAGCACTGTGCTGTTTGTAAGTCACCGCATCGATGAGCAGCTCGATCTCTTCAAGCAACATATTCATCTTTCGCGTAATCAATGACACGCACTGAACCGACAGTGCACAATGAAGAGGGTATAGACCTACTTGGAGGCATAATTATTGGGTATCAAACGTCGTGAATTTATTGCAGGAGTGGCGGTTTCCGCTGCGAGTCTTGCCGGTCGGACAGCTGCAGCGGATTCCACGACGCCAGCCCCCAACTCCGGCACCTATTACCCCCCAGGATTAACGGGGCTGAGAGGAAGCCATCCCGGGTCCTTCGAGGCCGCACATGCGCTGGCATTCGGCAACACCGAACAACTAAACTTGAATCATCCTGATATGTCTGACGATACCGATTACGACCTAATCGTAGTCGGCGCGGGTATCTCAGGGCTGTCCGCTGCGTATTACTGGCAGCAAGCGAGAGGTTCCAACACGCGCATTCTGTTGCTCGACAATCATGACGATATTGGTGGCCATGCCAAGCGCAACGAGTTCAACGTAGACGGCCATCACCTCATCGGATATGGCGGCAGTCAGTCGATAGAGGCACCTGCCAATTACAGCCACACTGCCCGAACCTTGTTAAACGACTTGGGCATCAATCCCGAGCGCTTTTATGACTATTACGACCGCGACTTCACAACGCACAATCAATTGGGTAGCCACTGGTTTTTTGACGCCAGCCATTTTGGCAAACCGTCGCTGACGCCCAATCCCCTCGGAGCCGATTGGCTAGGCATCAGTCCGCCGTCGCGCATGGAACCGATCGTTGATGCCATGCCCATGAGCCCAGCTGGCAAAGCCGGGTTTCTGAGACTGTTGACGGACCCGCGGGATTGGCTCGAAGGAAAAACAACCCAAGAGAAAATTGAGTTTCTTCGCAGCAAATCCTATGAACAGTACCTGCGTGATGACCTCGCTATGCCCGAGGAGGTCATCGTGCTGCTAAGAAATCGCGCCCATGGGCTATGGGCGGTGGGTTATGACGCTGTTTCGGCGTTGGCCGCTGCCCACTCCGCTGAACCAGGCACAACGACCCTCGGACTTGAAGACGTGCTATGGGGCGATGAGGCCGAAGAGCCATACATTTTTCACTTCCCGGACGGCAACGCGAGTATCGCTCGCCTGCTAGTTCACAAGCTAATCCCCGCAGCCATAGCTGGCGGCGACATGGACGATGTCGTCACAGCAGCACTCGACTACCCCCGGCTCGATAGTGCCGACTCGCCTGTTCGCATCCGGCTCAACAGCACCGTCGTTGATGTACGACATGAGTCAACCGACGGGGCTGGAGCGCCAAAAGTGAACGTCACTTATCACAGTGGAGCAAAGTCGTATCAAGTCAGCGCAAAGCAGGTCATTCTGGCGTGCTACAACCACGTGATTCCTCATATCTGCCCAGAGTTACCAAACGAGCAGGTCGAGGCGCTGCGCTGGCCCGAGAAAGCGCCGTTGGTTTACACCAATGTGGCGCTGAAAAATTGGCGGGCATTTAAGAAGGCTGAGCTTTTCCACTTCCAAGCGCTGCGTGATTTTTGGGTTTACGGCGCCCTCGATTTCCCAGTGTCGATGCCCAGGTATGAGTACAGCCGTGACCCCAACCAGCCCATCGTGCTGCATATGGTGCACGTTCCCACTGACCCCGGTAAACCTGCGAGGGCGCAGTACCGAGAGGGCCGCCGCAAGCTTTTGGGACTCAGGTTTGAAGATTTCGAAGCGCACCTACGGCGTCAATTAATGGAAATGCTGGCGCCCTACGGATTTGATTTTGATGCGGACGTGGCTGCAATCACGGTCAATCGATGGCCTCACGGTTATGCTTACGAGTACATCGACTTGTGGGATCCGCCTGAGTGGGGGCCGGAGAACGGGCCTCACGTAATCGCACGCAAGCCCCTTGGCAACATTGCCATCGCAAACTCTGACAGCTCTGCTTACGCCTACGTCAACGGCGCCATTGATGCGGCGCGGCGCGCGGTCGACGAGCTTCAGTCGGGGCAGTTGTAAATCACATAGACTTTTCGATACCCAGTACTGTCCCATAATCCTGTCCACCCCTTAGGCACCAATACGGTATCGCCAGCGGTTACCGTTGTGATTTCGCCATCGCTCGAGGACAGCGTAACGCCACCGTCAATGAACATCATCAACTCGTCATAGGGATAGGGCTCATCGATGGTGTAACGATTAATGCCGGTTTCGTACACGCCGGTTTGCAGGCAACGATCGTCACTTTCGTGCCATACCCGGTCGAGAGCGGCCACCTCGCCCGCTTCGCTCTTCTCGGTTAACGCCTCGGTTTGGGATGCATCGAACACCGACCCGGCGAGAGTTTCAGCGGTGAGACGTTTGACCGAAGGGGCGGGATTGCTTACCTCCCCACTAACGCTATTTTCAGCGCTCGCGCTGACCGACACAATCAGTGTAAGCAGCAAACTCACCGAAGCAAAAACCATTCTCATGCGTGGCTCCTCTCTTTGCGTTGATCAAACATGTCACCGGCGAACAAATCGTTACGGGTTGGCTGAAGCAGCCTATGGCTACTCAGGTGGAAATTCAGCCAACACCGCGGAAATCACCTCAACGGTTGCGCGCCGCTTGTCATCCAGATCACGATCGTTCTTTAAGCGACCCTCTGCGACGCCGCGCCAGACAATTTTCTTGGTCTCCGCATCAATCACATCGAGAATGGCGGTGCCATCCTCATAGACCCGAACACGCGGACCAGTGCTGTAACCCACGCTGACCGCACTCCCGTAGGTGCCCATGCCAACACCGCCGTGCACACCGCCGTCTTGACCAGAAATTTTCTGGGTTTGCTGCTTCGAAAGCTGGTAGTTCAACCAGATATCAGCCTGATTCCCTTTAGCTTCAACGATCCCCTTTTTCTTGAGTTCGCGCGCTACCGCGTCCCGGATTCGATGATCCGAACCGTTGTATTGGCGATACGCCGCAAGGCGGTTATCGACTACGTCGTCATACCACCGATAGGTCTCGAGCTGGCCAAAGTCGTAATTTTGATCATAGTCAAACTCGTAAACCGGCTGATTACTGCTGCAGCCTGCCAAAACTGTGACAGACAGCACACTCGCAGCAACTGCCAGTCGCAAAAGTGGTGTTAACCTGCTCATTGCATCGGAACCTTGTGGGTCAAAGTGTCGTCTAAGGGTAACAGGGTGCCGTCATCAAAGGGTATGTAATCCGGCCTAGCGATAGCAATCGTATATTGGAAACAAGCTGCGTATGATCAAGCAACGAAACAATTCATTTCACTGGGGGTGTAATATGTTTCAGGGTAAGGCTCAATGATTGTTGAACAGCGGCAGTCGATTCGCGTCGACGACCGTATAGTTGTAGCTTGGCGACCGGCGGATAACGCAGAACTCGTGGCTTACGATGTGCGCGAAGTGATGCTGATGTCAGTCAATCGTGAAATCAACACCATGATTTCCGAACTTGGCAACGAAGCTCCCGATATCTCCCGGGTGCTCGTGCAGCTCAACCACAAACTTGATCTACTCGCAGACAGCTCAGGCCAAAGCATCTATGGTCCTAGCTTGACGCGCATCAATATCAGCCGCTCCGGTATCGCGTTCGAGTGGGGCAGCGAAATCGACGTTGACGCGATCATTCGAATCACGCTCACACTCCCCCCAAATCACATCAAGTTATCGATTGCAGCCAAGGTATTAGCCTGTGATCGCATGGCCAATGCTGAACGGTTCCGAATTCGCGGTATTTTCGAAGCAAAGCAGGACGAGAAAATTAACGCCGTCGATGACTACATAAGCTTTGTCGAAACGATGCAGCTCGAGCAGAACAAGCTGGTTGCCCCCGGCGGCGACAAACCCGACTCTGCTGAGCTATTACACTACCGCTAGCAGCACTGGGGCGGCCCATGACCCAACCCGCAGAAAGCGCCGAATCCACAGCCCTCTGTCGGATATAAGTGCGTCATGGATCGGCCAACCAAAACGCGTATTGAGACCCCCCGTCTGTTGTTAAGAGCGATCAAGCCCGTTGACCTCGAGTCTGCCATGGGCTTTTTGCGAAGCGAGCACTCCATGCGATACCTGGGCGGCGTAAAAGCCGAACCGGATTGTTGGCGCACTTTCGCGGCGTGGCTGGGCATGCAACAGCTTACCGACGCCGCGATGTTCTCGGTCATTGAGCGTGCATCGGGAGATTGGATTGGGCGCGTTGGTCCTCTCACGCCCCATTCATGGCCGGTACAAGAGGTTGGCTGGGGAATCATCGAGCGCGCTGAAGGTAAGGGTTTTGGGTTTGAGGCGGCGATTGCCAGCATTGATTATGCGTTTTCAGTACTCCATTGGCGTCGGGTAGATCATCTGATTCACGATGCCAATGTGCCTTCCCAGCGTCTCGCGGAACGACTTGGATCAGGACCCGGCGAATTGGTCGAGCTGCCCGGCAGTCTCGGCGGTGAGCGAGCGCGTGCGTGGGGTCAAACTCGCGAGCAGTGGTTCGATCGTCGATCAGAATTTGATGCGGTCGTTCCAAGGTCGTGAGCCGCCAACGCATCGTTCATTCGTGCGGCAATACCTATGCTTCAGACAGGGCTGGCACCCGTGGGCCATGACGACTAGAGTCCTCCCATCACACCGGCTTTGAGGAATAGAAGAACTCGATGAGAATCTTGGGGGTAATCGCCGCCAGTTTGACAGTGCTCTTGGCAGCGGCGCTGATCGCACTCTTGTCTGTGGATTTCGGCATATTCCGAACGCAAATCAATAAGCTAGCGTCCGACGCTTTAGGACGCACCGTGACGATCAACGAACTGCAAATTTCCCTAGGCCGTGAACTGCGTATTATTGCTGGCGACGCGACCGTGGCGTCACCGAGTTGGTCCGAGCAACCCGTCGTTCTCGCTGCGGATCGGATCGAAGTGGCAACGAGCATTGATGCACTTTTGCGTGACACCCCCAGCATCGAGCTAGTCGCCATTGACGGTCTGTCAGCCACGCTCGAAACCAATCACGCCGGAGACAATAACTGGGACCTCCCTCGGACTGAACCCGACAGCGAAACAGAGGCTTCGGCAAACACCCTCAGGCGCATTCCGCTCCTAGTGGATCAACTTACACTGAACAGTGCACGTATTAGCTACCGGTCACCGGAACTCGAACGCCCACTTGATGCGCAACTGAATCTCGAACAAGCACTGTCTGGACAGAACTATTTGTCCGATTTGACAGGCACAATCAACGAGACCCCGATCGCGCTCACGGTCACGACCACCCCGGTTGACCAGCTCATAGAATTTGGTCAGACGTCATTCATTGTCGATGGCACCTTTGGCGAGATCGCCTTGAGTAGCACCTTGGCGCTAAAAAGCCTTCTGGATCCCAGTCACCCTGAGCTGGCTCTTAATATTACTGGACCTAGCGTTGAATACCTCACCGACAAGCTGGGAATGCGTCGGATTACGACGGGCAAGTTGGAAATTAACGGCCGAATTTATCCGCTCAACGATCGGATGTCGGTAGACGTCGACGCTGAAATCGGCGAGTTCCTAGCCGAGCTTGGGGGCCATTTTGATAACTTGCAGTCTCTCGAAAACGGCAGTGTCGACGTATCTTTATCGGGCCCCAACGTAGCCCACATCGCTGAACTCTTCGATCAGGAAGGCGCACCGGCAGTGCCCTTCGCTCTAACAGGAAGTCTCGTCCGCACAGGCAAACGCCTAAATATTGATTCTTCAGAGCTCAAATTAGGTCAGGCAGCAATCTCAGTCACTGGCATCATTCCCGATTTAGAATCTCCAATGCACGCCAATCTCTCAGCGAAAGTGACAATCGTCGATGCGGAGTGGCTAAGCACCCTGTTGGACTCCCCCGTTACACCAGAGGGACCTCTAACCCTTGCAGTTACCGCTGCAAGCGGGGAGGAAAGCACTCAGGTGTCGGGCTCACTTGACTCAGACTATGGTCAGCTATCGTTCGGCGGTGACTTGACGCGCGAGGCTAACCTAGCCGGCAGCATCATGACCCTCACAGGTGGCGGTGACGATGTCGGAGAGTTGCTCGCGCTGTTGCAACCAGAACTTCGTACGGGCCCTCTTCAACAGAAACCTATGGAGCCCGACACTCCGTTACACGGCAAGTGGACGCTCTCCACAACGCTCAACGTTGAAGACAACTACTACCTGTTGCAACAGAGTCGCCTCAACTTGGTCGAGGACAGTTTGCAGTTCGATGGGCGGGTCAATCGAATATTCACACCGCTTGATGCAAAGTTTGCAGTCGACATAGCGCTTACCGATGTCCGCCAGCATGTCGCCACATTCACTGATCAGGCGACGGCAAAGCGTATACCGGAAGGCGCTGGCGCACTTCGTGGCAACCTCATCATCGCAGGTGATGAGGTAACCCTCGAAGACACCGAATTGTCCATGACCGACTTGCGCACACGAGTTCGCGGCGAGAGCAACCTAACCACTGGCGCTTCAGAGGCGCGCTTTGATATCCGCAGCGAAAACCCAACGTCCTGGGTCCCTTTAGATCTGGTTCCAGCAAACGTTAATCCGCTTTCTCTCGAGCAGGCATTGGCGATTTCTGGACGCGCCACATACAGCGACGGCCGATTGCTGATCGAAGACACGAGTTTCTCGCTTGGAGAAACCCGTGTTACGGGAAAGATTGCCTTTGCGGAAGATCTGGATCGCGGAGAGCTGGATCTGAAAGCCAACTCCGAGGACATCTTCGTATTCTCCAATACCCGCTCGTCCGATCCCGCACTCGCCGAACTCCCTCTAGAGGGCGCTGTGAAGCTCGCGTGGAAACCCGGTGAAGTGTCGGTGCAGCGCATCAATCTGACCACCCAAGATGGCAGTGCGGTGACCGCAGCGGGAACGCTTCGTTTTGGTGATTCCTTTGACGGCACAGATTTTGATCTCAATCTTAACTTGGCGAGCCTGCGCCGAGCGGGCCGATTCATAGGCCAAGAGTTACCACCAGAACCCTTTGAGTTTAGCGGCTCTCTTGCAGGCTCGGTGGGTTTTGCAGAAGCCCGGCGATTTTCGATCCGTGTGGGGGAAAGCACAGCCACCGGCAGCGTTAAAGTCAGTAACCCCGATCATCCAAGCATTGATCTGAGCATCAATGCCCAAAAACTGGACCTGCGACCTTTTATAACGCCGCCGGGAGAGCAGCCGGAGCAACCAGAGGCTCCGACAACGAAACCCGTCAGCAACCGGTTTATTCCCGACCTACCCATCGACCTATCTCCGTTAGCGTCATTCGACACCCGGACAAATATCTCCATCAAACAGCTCATAGGGCACACCCGGTCGCTCCGTGACGTTAAGCTCGCTGGCTCAGTAGAAGCGGGCGCGCTCACAATCTCGACACTGAAAATCAAGGACGAGTCCGGAGGAGCGATTGAGCTCGCAGGGAAAGCGAGCAGCCGTAATGATACCAACCAGTTATCGATAGAAATTAAGGGCAACAATATCAACCTGGGCTATCCCGCAACCACCCCCGAGCAGGTCGCGCTGTTACCTCGCCTAGATATCAACAGTTTTCTATTCGGAGAGGGGAATACTACCCGCGAACTCGCGGCGAACATCAGCGGCTTTGTTGAAGTCAACGCCGGTGAGGGTAAAGTCGCTCGCAACGCCACCAGCATTCTTACCAATGACTTTATTGCCGAGCTCCTCGCGCTCATCAATCCCCTGCGCGAAAAGGAGGAATACAACGACGTGGTCTGTGTCGCGTTGCTCGCTAAAATCGATCAAGGAAAAGTCCGTGGTGAACCACTGGTGACAGCGGCAACCAAGAAGCTTCGTGTTTTTGCAGAGGGCAAAGCCGATCTCAAAACCGAGAAAATTTTCGCGACCTTCAATACTGTGCCAATGAAAGGCTTCGGCATTAGTGCTGCGGGTGCCTTCAACCCGTTTATCGGCGTCGCCGGCACGTTGAAGAAACCCGCACTGACACTTGACCCCCAAGGAACGCTCGTCCAAGGCAGCCTCACAGTGGCCTCGGGAGGACTATGGCTGCTTGCCAAGAACTTGACCGATCGCATTACCCAGTCAAACGACCCCTGCGGGGAAGCCGTAACTGCTGGGACCAAGGATCGCCCGAAGCTCTATGAACGCTATCAGGAATTCACAGCAGTTCCTTCAGCGCAATAGGTGACACCGATTGATTAACGCGAGCCACCTGCTGGGCAGGCTTATCGCACCGACTAAGCAACGGTGTAGTTCGTAATCCACAGAGCCTGGTAGGGCTGCACAACGACCATTTCGTTACCCTCGGGATATTTGGCTCCGGTAATCAGATCATGCCACTCGTCGGTAAGCACCAAGTTGATATCCGACAGCGAAAGATCAACCGGCTCATTGGTCACATTAAAGATACAGAACACGCTCTGGCGACGATCCATGCTCTGACGCCAAAAACCAAACATGCCCGCTCCCATCTGAAGCGTGAACTGCGTGGCATTGGGATGAAACGCTGGCTGCAACCGACGCAGCCCGATCAAATGACGTAGACGGTCAAAAACCTGTTTGTGATGTCCCTGTTCATCGCCCAAGCTAAGCTCGAGTTCTGGGTACTGCAGCTGGCTACGATTAATTGACCGGTTATGTCCCGTATGCTCAACACGGGTGTGATCGTTGCGGGTGCCCAATAGACTGTGCACATAAAATGCGGGTATGCCCTCAAGGGCGAGCATCAAGGCATGAGCACACACAAATCGCTCGAGCCCCCATTTATCAAAGCCGTCGATAGTTCCCTGAAGGGCATCGAACAAGGCGATATTGATTTCATAGGCCTTGCGACGACCACCACCATCAGCGCGCCACGACACCAAACCACCAAATTGCTGCATGGTATCGATGAAGGTGTTAATTTCAGTATCTTCCAATAGTCCCTCTGCAGGGCGCAAACCAATGCCGTCATGAGAAGCGATAAAATTGAAATAGGTCGTGCCATTCTGTGCGGGAGGCATCGTCATTAACCACTGACTTAAATAGCTGCAGTCTCCTGACACCAAGGTATAGACCAGTAACGGCGGCAGCGAGAAATTGTAAATAGCATGAGCTTCATTAGCATTGCCGAAGTACGTCAAATTCTCCCGGTTGGGAATGTTCGTCTCAGTAATGATCACGCAGTTGGGCTCGGCGTGTTCAACTAGGGTTCTCAGCAACCGAATGACTTCATGGGTCTCGGGCAAGTTGATACTCGGGGTGCCGACCTTCTTCCACAAAAACGCCACCGCATCGAGCCTAAAAACCTGCACGCCATTGTCCAAATGCTGGCGGATAATTTTGACAAACTCTTCAAGCACCACGGGGTTTCGAAAATCAAAGTCAACCTGGTCGTGGCTGAACGTACACCAAACATGCTGTGTGCCTTCGACGGTTTCCGTCTCCATCAGCAGTGGCGACGTGCGCGGACGGACAACGTCATCAAGATTGTCATCGGGAGACGCGGTCATAAAATAACCGCGACCAGGATCGACACCTGCTTTGAAGTTTTCAAACCACGGACTCCGACTAGAGCAATGATTGATCACCAGATCGCTCATCAGTCGATAGTGCTCCGCAAGCGCAGAGATATCATCCCAACTGCCCAAGCCCTCGTTAACGCTGGAGTAATCAAGTACGGCAAAGCCATCATCCGACGTCCACGGAAAATAGGGCAGCACATGCACACAGGAGATAAGACCTTGCACATGATCGTCCATGAATCGTCGCAAAGTCTTTAAAGGAGTTTCATCAGGCGCAACGATCGTGTCGCCATAGGTAATCATGGCGATGTCCGCCTGATCCCATAAATTGCAATGAGGAACGGGTGCGGGCGTATCGTCTTCGAGCCCCATGAGCTTCATGAGTCGTTCGGCAATCACGTCGAGGGATTCGGGCACCTCTATCTCGGCATAAATAACCTCGAGATGATGAGTAATCCGCTGCGTTAAACCTGCTTGCATCTCTAGCCCGCCCTAGCGTTTAGAAAACTCTTCGTAATCTGCCTCGACCGCGGCGCTGAGTCGATCAAAAATATCGGGCACTGCGCTAACAACTCGGTTCCAACTGGGAATAAACGGCGTTTCCATGGGGCGCTCCAAGAAGGTCTTTCCCGCGTCCATAATATTGCGCGCGAACATCTCAACCGCCTTCTCTTCTTTATGAATATCGAAGTCGAGTCCGTTCATGATGGCATCGTTGCGGTAGGTCTCAACAAAATCAAGCGCAATTCGATAATAGGTCGCCTTGAGCGTGCGGAACGTTTCCTGATTGAACACGTGGCCCTGTGTCGCCAGTTTACGAAACAAAGCTTTCGAGATATCGACCGACATCCGCGACAGCCCTGCACGTTGATCGTCCAAGGAAAGCTGCTGATGCTTATGGTCATAGGTGTCGGCAATGTCCACCTGACAAAGTCGATTGTTGTTGTAGTTCCGATACATCTCAGACAGGACGCCAATCTCCAGTCCCCAATCGCTTGGAATTCGGATGTCGTTCATGACGTCGCGGCGGAATGCAAACTCACCCGCAAGGATGTAGCGGAAACTGTCGAGGTAGTTGAGAAACGGGGTTTCACCGACCACACGCTTGAGCGCACGGATCAACGGCGTTACCAACAAGCGGGAAACGCGACCGTTTATCTGACGATTGGCCACCCGAGCGTAATAGCCTTTACAAAATTCGTAATTGAACAACGGATTTGCGACCGGATAGATAAGCCGCGCAAGCAGTTCGCGGTCATAAGTCAGAATGTCGCAGTCGTGCATCGCAACGGACTCGGCTTTACCCGTTGCAAGGGTGTAACCCATGCAATACCAGACGTTTCGGCCTTTGCCAGGTTCGCGGGGTGCGAGCCCCAAGGTCTCAAGTTCGGCATCAATGGCGCGTAGGCGAGGGCCGTCATTCCAGAGTACCCGATGGTGCTGGGGAAAGTCCGAGAAGAAATCGAGGGCATGGCGATACTGTTCTTCATCAGCGCGATCGAGGCCTACCACAATTTGGGACAGGTAAGGCACGTCAGTGAGGTCGCTGACGATTTTCGGCAGCGCCTTAGTCTGAAGCTCTGAATACAACGATGGCAGTATCAAACCCATGGGCCGACGGAGACCAAACCGCGTCAACTCAGCCTCCATCTCATCAAGGGATCGATTGCCCAGATTGTGAAGCGTTGTGATGATACCGTTCTGGTGAAAATCAGCCATTTCAGGATCTCTTAAATTAGAAAGTCAGTGTATTAAGCAGTTTAGTTAGCCCTTCCGACCAACCCACAGGGCCCGTATTGTCAGTCACAATAACTCCGTTGTTACGCAGAAGCTTAGGGGGTTGGTGCACCGGCGAGCGAATCACGATGGCGTAATCGGCAGCTTCGAGCATCGCGATATCGTTCTGACTGTCTCCGAGTGCAACAGTGATTGGACGGGTCCCCGAGACTGCAGCCCTTTGGTCGGCCACCCAATTGAGCGCTTGGCCTTTGTCCCAGTCACCGCCAACATGAAGGAAGCGTCCACCGGCGAGTACCGTTGCCCCCTTGGCTTCCAGCGCAGCAATCAGCTGCTCCCGTAAATCATCAGAGCCGCGCCACTGAAGCGGCTCACCAAATTCGCGCAGCGATGCACGCTTTGCATCATCGTATGGCAAGCCAGTGAGATCAGCGATTTGACCAACCGACATTTTCGAAAACTTTCGATAAGCCGCACGCAATTCGTCGGGTAGCGAGCGTAACAGTTCCTGCCAATACGCCCGCCGGTCACCAAAGGCTTTGCACCAATCCTCCCCAGCATCACGAGCCTCGGGGGGTGCATCCCGACACTCGGACTTGGGCAGATAAACAGCCGCACCATTCTCGACGATATACGGACTGTCGAGCTTCAGACGCTTGCGCAAAATCTGCATTTCAGCGCGAGTTTTACTGCTGCACAGCACGACTGGAACGCCGATGACGCGCAGTCGCTCGAGCATGGGCTCAGCGGCCTTATAGGAGTAGGTATAGTGGTCGAGGAGTGAGCCATCAAGATCGGTAACCACCAGCAGGTCAGTCATTAACTGCTCTCCAGGGGTATAGGGTGAGCCAAAGAACGAACCTTTCGAAACTCATCCAGTTCATAGAGGAAGTGACAGCGCGCGGGTACGGTCGCGAGAGACCATTCGGTAAGCCGCTGATAGAACTGTATGAATTCTTCGATTTCACTGGCCGACATAATGCCCGAGCGATCACCGCCTGCTTGGGTTTGCGCCAACTTCTCTTCCTGCTCGCAACGCCAGCGAAACACGCAATCAAAAGAAGGAGCAGCCAACATCACCCACAAATCTGCGCGATCAAACAGTGGTTGGTAGTGGCTGAGCGCGGCATCGACGTATCGCCGCCATCGACCGTCAACATCTTGTTCCCGCTCCAAAGCATTGACGGCGGCGTCGAGCCGATGCTCGCCCTGTGGCGCTGCCCCCAAACACCATCCCTCCCAAATAACCACATCGACGGGGGCACCAACTTGGTGCCAGTGCTCCATCTCTGTGCGATCGTCGGTCGCTTTGTCAAAGCGGGGAATTGCAATTTGAGTGCCTGACAACGTTACGGCGGATTCCTTTCCCGCTGAATCCGTATCTCCCAACAGCGCGCTTAACGTATCGGCCATCAAAGCAACATCATGGGTACCCGGCACTCCTCGGGTTTGTAACAACGGGTGCACTTCAGCCCCCAATGCCTCGCGTTCAGCACGGGTCAGGTAGAAATCGTCAAGGGAAACGCAAGCTACCGAGAGATCGGCTGTGCGGGGCAACACGAACTCAAGCAAGGCGCCCAGGGTGCTTTTGCCTGACCCCTGGCTACCGTTGACCGCAAGAAACAGCGGTGCCGTCTGCGTTTTGGAGCGTCGGACAATTTGAGCCACCAGCGGCGTAAACCAGTGTTCGGCGCTGACAGCGTAAGCGCTGGGCAGCCGTTGGGATGCAAGAAACTCTGCCCAAAGCGGCTCGGATAGCAGCGGTGCGCGCACGTTTTCGGTATCACGGTTTGAAGTCATGGGCCTGTGATCTGCAAGTAGCGTGCCGCAAGGCAAAACGAATGAGTTTCGCTCGCCAAAAACATTTAAAACGCCATGGCGATATCGCTAAACGACTAGCGCTGCCAGCAGATAAATAAGCGCAGCAATCGACGCCCCCAGAACCGCGTAGGGTAATTGGGTGATCGCGTGATCATAAGTGCGACAACCTGCGCCCTGAGCACTCAGTACGGTGGAATCAGAATAGAAACAGGCGTGAGAGCCGAAGCCGGAAGCCGACAACAGCGCCCCGATCACCAGGGGAATACTAACGTTGAGAGCCTCGGCAAGCGGAAACGCCACCGGCATGGCAATGGCGATGACACCCCAGTTTGAGCCAGTTGTATAAGACACAAGCGACATGGTGATGAATATGAGTACCGGCAGCATTGTTGCGCTCATATAGGGTTTTACCCCATTAATCACATAGTCGGTCAGCCCAATAGCGTTGTTGGCCTCAACAAAAACGAACAGCGCCACCAGCATCGTCAGGACAGGAATCATGGATTTAAGGCCCTCGATGCAGGTATCCAACAACTCGGTCAAGGACATAATCCGCATTAGGCTGTACTGAACCAAGGTCACCAAGATCCCCGCAATAACGCCGCGCAGGAGATCTACCGAGGGCAGCACCGTAAACAATAGCAGCGCGATAATTGGTACGAAGAAGACGCTCATGTTGGCGCGCCCAGAGGGCTCAACCGCAAGCGCTGGATCTTCGAAGATGCCTAGGTCACCGGTTTCCTCTGCACGTTGCTCTGCTTGTCGCATCCGACCTAGCAACGGAATCACTCGGGTGATCGCGAGGGGCACGATGACAATCGCGACCAGGGGGTAAAACATGTAGGGAATCGACTCGACAAATAGCGCGATGCCCTGCCCCGATTCAGCAACGCCATTTTTCTCAAGTAGACCGGCGAAATAAACACCCCAACTTGAAATCGGTATCAGTAAACACATTGGGGCAGCGGTGGAGTCGACAACATAGGCCAACATTTCACGCGAGGTACGGAATTTATCGGTCACCGCTTTCATGGTGGCACCCACGGTCAGCGAATTCAGATAGTCATCGAGAAAAATCACCAAGCCCAGTAGCCAGGTAGCGAGCAGGCTGCTGCGCTTACCCTTTAAGTGCCGTGTCAACATCTGCCCAAAGGCGTAGGAGCCGCCGCCTTTGACCAGCAAGCCAATAAAACTGCCATACAAACCGCAGACGAGTACCACCCATGCCGTTACGTCATCACTCAAAACCTCCGTGGTGACCGCAGCAAGACGGTCGAGAAACTGCCAACCGTCCATGATCAGAAACGCAAAAAGCGAGCCGGCAATAACCGACTCCAACGTACGATGACTATAGATGGCCAGCACCAACACGAGCGCCGTTGGCAACAAACTGATAGCGCCGTAGTCCATAGGTGATCCTCGGGAAAATGGCATGGAATCGAAAATATCCCCGCCAATGTAAACTAGCTATGATAAAACCGTTATCAAATTTTGAAAATGTACGCGCGAGCAGTCTGCGTGAACGAAGCGGCTATAACGGTTTTGTTAGCTTAGCTTCCGCGAGAACCAGCGTGCTGTTACGCCAAACAAAGGAATAACTCAGTGAATTTAGAAAAGCTGCTTGCCGATATTGAAGCCGCCGACGAAGGACCGCAGATCGCGGCTCTGTTTGATTTTGATGGGACCATTATGGCCGGCTACTCGGCCACAGTATTTCTTCAGGACTCACTTGCATCCGGCGACCTGAAACCCGATGAGTTAGTGCAGATTACCCGCGCACTCACCAGCTTTGGTCTCGGCAATATGGGGTTCTCGGCGCTAATGGCGATCCACGCTCAGTACCTGCAGGGTCAATCGGAAGCAGACTATACAAAGAACAGCGAGAAACTGTTTCGGAAGAAGATTGCTCGACTGATTTACCCCGAATCTCGCGCACTGATTGATGCTCACCGAGCGAAAGGACACACCATTGCCATCATCAGCTCAGCCACGCCCTATCAGGTGAAGCCCGCGGCCCAAGACCTCGACATAGAACATGTCTATTGCACGGGCCTTGAAGTGAAGCGAGGCAAATTCACTGGCAAAGTGGTCAAGCCCACCGTCTTTGGCGAAGGCAAAGTTATTGCTGCAGAGACACTGGCCAAAAAAACTGGCGCCCGCCTAGAAAACAGCTTCTTTTATTCAGACAGCACGGACGACATCCAACTGCTCAAACACGTGGGTCATCCGGTCACGCTAAATCCCAGCAAGCGCTTGAAGAAAATCACCGAGGAGCGCGCATGGCCAACAGCGACATTCGACAGTCGTGGGAAGATCTCCTTGAATCGATTTATCCGTTCGATTGCCGCGACAGGATCCCTGGTGGGCAGTTTCGCCGCAGGGTTACCGATTTACGCACTCACGCGATCGAAACGTGATTCACTGAATTTCTCGATCTCATTGTTTGCCGATACCTGTAACGCGCTGATTGGCTTGGACATTGATGTTATCGGCGAGGAAAACCTCTGGAGCCATCGTCCAGCGGTCTTTATGTTCAATCATCAGAGCAAAGCTGACGTTGCAATCATGGCCAGCTTAGTGCGCCGCGATGTGGTCGGTGTGGGTAAAAAAGAAATCCAGAAGACACCAGTGATTGGCTGGGTAATGGGCATGGCTGGCACGGTATTTATCGATCGTTCTGATCGAGAAAAAGCGATTGAATCCATGAAACCGCTGGTATCGGCAATGAAGGATGAGAAAAAATCTCTGATCATTGCCCCCGAAGGTACCCGAACCCCGACTCGCAAGCTCGCTCCATTTAAGAAGGGCGGCTTCCATATGGCGATGCAAGTCGGCGTACCGATTATTCCCGTAGTCATCCACAACGCCAGCGATATCGCTCCCAAAGGTGACTTTGTTTTTAAGCCAGGCACTGTTCACGTCGAGGTGCTGCCGCCGGTGGATACCAGTGATTGGACGACGACCAACATGAACGAGCAGGTTAACCTTGTTCGCAACCAGTTCTTAAAAGCGCTCGGGCAGCCCGAACAAACCTTCGAGGAGATACGCGCCGAGGCCAGAAACACTCCCGAAGACATGATTCCTGGAAGCAAGCCGAGCAAGCGCCGGCCCAGTTCGCGCGCAGCGAAGCAAGCTCAGACAAGCGAAGATCCTTCGAGCAGCAAAGCCAAGAAAAGCTCAAAAACTAAACCCAGCATAAAGGCCAAAACCAAAGCAACAAGCAAAACAACAACCAAACCAAAGGCGAAGACAAAGACAAAAACTAAAGCCCTCGCGCAACAACCCTCGGCTAAGAAGACTTCCACAAAATCCGCCACTGCCAACAAGAAAGCAGCGGCGAAGTCGACACCTGCAAGAAAACAGCAGGTGACAAAATCAGCGGCGAAGGGTAAAAAAGCTGAGGTAACTAACAAAAAGAAAAATGTCGCGGCCGCTCCCAAAGCCAAAACAAAAACCAACGCTGCAGCGAAGAAAATCCAGACGCCCCGCAAGAAGGTCGCTCCGAAACGCTCTGCAGCAGTAAAGCCCAAGCTGGCCAGTAAGGATTAGTAAGCTGAATGCAGTATCCGGAGTTAGCTAACAAGCTGGCCAAATCCCCGTGGCCCGAGAGCTCGGGTGGCGTGATTTTTCTGCTCGATGCAGAAAACCGACGCGACCAGCAACTGCTTGAATATTGGATTGCTCAGCACGCGCCGGAAGGAATAGCCGCCACATCGGTACTGGTTGATTTAGCCGACGACCGCAAGCCGATCGTCACCAAGCCCCTGAGCGATGCGGTTCAACAACTTCCCGACGCGATTGTTGCACCGTTGCGGGTAAGCTGGACCCAAAGCGCGAAAGCCATTGACTCGGGACCTCGCCTAATTGACCTGCTTCGCGGGGGCGAGCGCAAGCCAGGACGACTACGGGCACGGCAAGTATTACGCCGGGACCCCGATCGCGTGCATTTAGTCGCCGGTAGCCCCGGCAGCATTTTGGAAATGGCTGACCGATTTCAGCGTAAAACCGGGTTAGTCGGCGGTGATCACCCTACCGACCTAGCGGTTTTTATTGCCCGCCAAGCAGCCATCGTGCTCGATATGGCGGAGCGTCGCCTGCAGGGCGGGCGTTACAAGGTGCCGAGGTATGTGGCACAAAGTCTGCGCAAGAACAAAGAGTTTAACGATCGTCTGGATGCAATCGCCACTGAGCGAGGGATCAGTCGCGAGGCGCTGACCGCCGAGGTCAACGAGTATTTCAAGGAAATGATCTCCATACCGACCAACTTCTGGTTGGATGTCTGGGCTAAGTTCTGCAATTTTTGTCTAGGGCTGGGCTACGAGCCCGAATTGAATTATCGGTCGGCGGACCTTGAGAAAATCCGCACGATTGTCCGCAACCACCCATCGGCACTACTTTGGACCCACAAGACCTACATCGATGGCTTTGTGGTGCCGAAAATTTTGTTCGATAACAATTTTCCCGCGCCACATTTTTTCGGCGGCGCTAACCTGAATATCCCGCTATTGGGTTTTCTTGTTCGACGCGCAGGCGGCATCTTCATTAAGCGCAGCTTCACCGATAACGAGGCCTACAAAGCCACGCTTCGGCAGTACATCGGTTATTTGATGGAAAAACGCTTTCCGCTTACGTGGTCCTTTGAAGGAACCCGTTCCCGACTGGGCAAGCTGATGCCACCAAAATATGGCGTCCTGAAATATGTACTTGAGGGTTGCTACAACGCGGGTGCCCGCGACATCCACATCATCCCGGTCACCGTGACCTATGACCTCATTCGCGATGCCGAAGAGTACGCCCGCGAGCAGGCCGGGGTCCCTAAAGCCCCCGAGTCCCTTGGCTGGTTGATTGGCTACGTCCGTAGTCTGGCCAGGCCAATGGGTAAGATCTACGTCGATTTTGGCGAGCCTGTTGTACTCACCGAGGCCCCCGCACCAGAAGACCGCCTGGCAGTCTCCAAAGTCGCCTTCCAAGTTGCGGTCGAAGCGAATCGGGTAACCCCCATTACCTTCCCTGCGGTCGTCAGCATGGCCTTACTGGGCGTTTATCCTCGAGCACTTACCGAACAAGAAGTCACCGATGAGGTCACCGATTTAATCAGCTGGGCCACCTCCCGGGATCTCAGACTGTCCCCTGACTTTAATCGCCAGTATGAACAGGGCGTCGGCAAGCTGCTGGATCTTATGATCGAAGAAGGCATCATGACGCGATTCACCGGCGGACCTGCGACCGTCTACGGTATTGCGCAGGGTCGCTCCGCCGTCGCTAGTTATTATAGAAACACCATCATTCATTACTTCGTCAACAAGGCCATCGTCGAGTTATCGCTCATTGCCGTCGCTGAGCGCGAAGGCAGTGATCAGACCCCCGAGGACATCTTCTGGACCGAAGTGGATGAGCTGCGCGATCTGTTCAAGTTTGAGTTTTTCTACCCTCCTAGCGACGTGTTTCGACAAGAGATCGAAGAGGAACTCAAGCGCGTTACAGCGAACTGGCAAGAAGAACTTGCACGGGGTGGTCGAGGTGCACGGAAGCTCTTGCTTCTGATGACGCCACAAGTCGCCCATATGAGCCTGCAGATGTATGCAGAGGCCTACAGCCTCGGAGCCGATCTACTGGCCTCCCTCAGCGAAACTGATGTCATCGACCAGCAGGAATTCGTCGATCGATGCATGAGTTATGGTCAGCAAGCTTTCTTGCAGCGGCGTATCTCCAGCGAAGCATCGATGGGCAAGCTGCTGTTTCAGAACGCTTGGAGCATGCTCTCCGCCCGTCAACTGACCGATCATTCACTCTCCGACTTCAAGCAAGCGCGCGAGCAACAAGCCGCAGACTTAAACGCGCTCGTGCGCCGTGTTGAGATCAGTCGCGCTTCCGCCATAGCAAGCCGGGGAACACCAACCGTGAGGGATAGCATCCGTGCCAGACTATAAGATCGCCGTTATCGGAGGAGGCAGTTGGGGCACCACCGTTGCTTCACTAGTCAGTCGTAACGCCAACGCCACACTCTGGGCCCGTGACCCCGACACAGTCACAGAGATTAATGATGAGCATCGAAACTCCCGCTATCTGGGTGAGGCAGCCCTCAATCCCACACTCAGAGCGACCAACGACGTTGGCGAAGCCGTGCGTGGGGCCGACGTAGTGATTATGGGTGTGCCCTCTAACAGTTACCGCGATGTACTTGTCGGGCTTGCTCCCGATATCAAACCGGGCGCGCCCATCATTAGCCTGACCAAAGGTTTAGAGCGCGGTACACGGCTGCGTATGTCACAGATTTCCCGAGAAGTTGCCCCCGATCATCCCGCGGGGGTGCTAACGGGCCCGAACCTGGCCAAAGAGATCATCGCCGGACAAGCCGCAGCCAGCGTTCTGGCGTTGGACGACCCATCACCCGCTCACTGGCTACAACCCGTACTGAACGCAGGGCTGTTTAGGGTATATACCAACCCCGACGCAGTTGGGTGTGAGCTTGGCGGAGTATTCAAGAACATTATTGCGATCGCTGTGGGCATGGGTGATGGACTGGGCGCAGGTGATAACACGCGAGCCGCCCTGATCACGCGGGGTCTTGCTGAGATGACTCGCTTGGGAACCGCATTGGGTGGTAAGCCCGAAACCTTCGCAGGTCTCGCGGGCATGGGCGACATGATCGCTACCTGTACAAGTCCCCAGAGTCGTAACCGTCACGTGGGTATTGAGCTGGCCAAAGGGCGCAGCATTGATGACATTATCGAGAGCATGCACATGGTGGCCGAAGGCGTAAAAAGTGCACCGACCGTGATGGAGCTCGCCGAGGAACATCAGCTGGTTATGCCGATCTGCACCGACGTTTACAAAGTTGTCACCGGCAACGCCAACGCTCGTGGCGTCTATCGGGGGCTGTTGCGCACATCAGCAGGGGCTGAATCCGAACCCGGCTAGGTTAACGACGCCGCTCATCGAGCGAGGTACAACATCACCCGCCGCAATCATCTGTTCAAAAATTGCCGAAAAAACTGGAAAACCTGCAGTTTCTTCCTACACTTATGGTCATCTAATCCGGGAGGACTCTCACCGTGTTGTTACACCGCGCCACTCGCAATACCTGCCTCCAAATTACCCGCCCCCTTGCGATAGCGGCCACTGTGCTATTGGCCACCGCCTGCGCCACAAGCCCTACCGGACGGAGCCAGTTCCTACTGATCTCACCCGAAGCGGCCATCGTGCAGTCGGAAACCGCTTACTTGAGCACTGTCGGTGAACTCGACAAGGAAAAGAAGCTGGTAACCGACCCGGAAATCATGGCGCGGGTCGCTCGGATTACCGGCCGATTGGTAACAATTGCTGAACGTGACTTCCCAGGAACCGCCGGCTGGAAGTGGAGCGTCGCGATTATTGATGACACCGAAACCGTCAACGCGTGGTGCATGGCCGGAGGCCGAATGGCGGTCTACACCGGCCTGTTTGACCAACTCAAACTTACCGATGATGAGTTCGCTCAAATTATGGGTCATGAGATCTCTCATGCGATCGCCAACCACACCGCCGAACGGATGTCTCGCGCCATGGCCACCACAGTGGGTGTGGTTGCAGTGGGAGTGGCGTCCGATCATGGCGGCGTAGCCATGGCCGGTGCGGCGATGGCCGCTAAAGTCGCCCTCGAACTGCCCAACAGCCGGACCGCGGAATCCGAGGCAGACGAAATCGGCATGGAGCTGGCGACCAAAGCGGGCTACGACCCCGAAGCAGCGGTGACCTTATGGCAAAAAATGGGTGACCTGAGCGACGAGCGACCGCCTGAATTCCTAAGCACTCACCCGGCACCCGAGAATCGACAAGCGGCACTCAATGGCATGATCCCCGAGATGCGTTCGGTGAATCCGAACCGCAGCAAAGTCCCTGTTACCGACATTGAGATCGTTCTCCCCGACGTAACTGGGAGTTAACGACTTAACCGGTAGCGTTCCCAAAGGTCATGAATGCGTCGCGGTCATTCCGGCAGGGCAGATTCCTCAGCAGGCGCATTTCCTAGTGGGGACGGTCTTGGGTAAGGCACACATGCGCCCCCCAAGCGGTGAGATTCACCGCACGGTGTGCAAAAACCGCAGGTGTTTCGAGTACTGGTTCAGGATATCGACCACAACCTGATCTTCCGACCAGCCCATAATGTCGTAATCCTGCCCGCCTTCAGCCAAATAGACTTCAGCGCGGTAGAAAGTTTCTGAGGCCGACATGTCTTCCATGGGCTTACCCCCAAGGGACTCATCGGGCATAGGATGCTCACGACTACGGACTTCGTAAGTAAAGTCGATTTCTTCCCCATGCAACACATTCAACCGAACCCGCGCTTTGTCACTAATTTCGTTGATTACCCGAGCCTCGATGTCGCGCCCCTTCAGCTCAGCAGCAAAGTCACGCATGGCGTTCAAGACCACGTCTCGCAGGAATTTCTGAACCGAGGAGTCTTCGGGGTACTCCAACAAATTACCCAATCGTTGTCGCCACTCGGTATTGTCAGGGCTGACCGGCGGGAAATACCCGCTGGTGTCCCGTTTCGCGCCATCGACAGTCAATGCGCGCCAGAACCCCCATAAAGCACCCATTACCGCAAAAGAAAACGGCAAAGCGCTCGCAATCGTCGCCGTTTGCAGCGCGGAAAGGCCGCCTGCCAATAGCAGCACCGAGGCAATTGCAGCGATGATTCCAGTCCAGAACACGCGCTGCAGCAGCGGCGTGTTGTCTTCGCCCCCTGAGCTCAGCATGTTGAGCACCATGGCGCCGCTGTCTGCAGAGGTCACGAAAAATATAATAATCATGGCCAAGCAAATCATCGACAGAATGCCGGAACCGGGCAAATAATCTAAAAATTTGAACAGCGCGATGGCCTGGTTGTTCTGAACCGCCTCCCCAAGCTCTACAAACCCGCCATTGCTGATCAGCTCAATCGCCGAGCCGCCAAACACACTCATCCACAAAATGATGTAGAGGGTCGGCACGATGGTTACCCCAAGCAGAAACTCACGGATTGTGCGCCCACGGGAAATCCGCGCGATGAAAATGCCAACAAAAGGTGTCCAGCTGATCCACCAGCCCCAATACAAGATCGTCCAGCCACCCAGCCAGTCGGTGGGATTGTAGACATACAGGTTGAAGGTTTTCGGGACTAGCTCCGCCAGATACCCACCAAAATTTTGCACGGCCCCCGACAGCAACAACACTGTAGGGCCAGCAATAAGCACCCCTACGAGCAATAAAACAGAGAGACCAATGTTAATCTCGGACAAACGCTTGATACCGGTATCAAGACCTAGTGCCACTGAGCCGGCGGCGATCAGCATGGTTAGGGCAATGAGGCCAACCTGAACGACTTCGCTGACCGGGACATCAAACAAATAGTTGAGCCCAGCGTTGATTTGCAGAACGCCGTATCCGAGGCTAGCTGATATGCCGCAGGTGGTGCAGACGATCGCAAACACATCAACCATTGCGCCCCAAGGACCATAGATTCTTTCGCCAATCAGCGGATAAAACGCTGAGCGGAGGGTCAAGGGTAGCTGGTGACGATAGGCGAAATAGGCCAACACCAGAGCAACAGCGGCGTACATTGCCCACGCATGAAACCCCCAGTGGAAGTAGGTTAGCTGCATGGCCTGAGCAGCGGCGAGATTGGTGCCCGCATCGCCAATGGGTGGTGCCAGGTAATGCATCACCGGCTCTGCGACACCAAAGAACATCAAGCCGATCCCCATCCCAGCGGCAAACAGCATTGAAAACCATGAAATAAATCCGTACGCGGGCTCTGAATGGTCCGGGCCCAGCTTGATATCCCCGTGTCGCGAGAAGGCGAACACAAAAACGACCACCAATACGACACCCATCACAAGCACATAGAACCAGCTGGCGTTGCTAACGATCATCAATTGCAAAGCGTTGAGCACAGCATCCGACTGCTGAGGAAACACACCCGCAACAAACACCGCGGTCACCAAAATACCCACGGCAGGGAAGAAAACAGACGGGTCGATTACGAATCGACTAAAGAGCGCTTTAAACATGAGAGCCTTGGATAGGAGTTAGGTTACGAAGTATACCCGTTCAGATCATCGGATTCTTCCAACGAAGCAATATGTACCGAAAGTGATATGAAAAAAGCCCAGCCAAAAAACACCAGAAGAATCAACATTTCTGGGCATTTTAGTGGGGACTTCAACAATTTATTACTTTCGGTTAAAATGATTCACCGAAAGCATTTGTTTTCATAACAAACAAATTTCCCTCACTTAAATTCTTGGAGCCCCAATGAACGATGCAACAACCTTCCGTCGCCACAAGCTGGCAACGGCACTCGGTGCTATTGTCCTCCCGTCCCTCGCGAGCACGCAGGTCGCCGCGCAGCAAGTGATCGAAGAGGTCGTTGTTACCGCGACCAAGCGCGCAGCCAGCACCCAAGACGTTCCAGTTACCGTTTCAGCACTGACTGGAGAGAGCCTCGAGCAGCTGGGCATCCAGAACTTTGAAGACTACTTAATTCAGCTGCCGGGAGTTACCGCCGGCGGAAGCGGCCCCGGTCAAAATACGATTTATATCCGCGGCATTGCCTCAACAACACCCAATTTGACTACCGCCGGCGTGGCAGGCATCGCCCCCAACGTTGCGTTTTATCTTGACGAGCAGCCCCTGTCTCAGCCCGGCCGGAACCTCGACGTCTACGCCGCCGATTTACAGCGCGTGGAGGTGCTTGCAGGCCCTCAAGGCACTCTATTTGGCGCCAGCTCTCAAGCAGGCACCGTGCGTCTGATCACCAACAAGCCCGACTTCACCGACAACTACGCTCGCGTCAAAGGCGGTTTGTCGACGATGTCCGAGGGCGATCAGAACTACAACATGGAGATCATGGCTAACTGGGCCGTCAGTGATCGCCTAGCTATTCGCGCAGTGGGCTATTTTGATGAAATGGGTGGCTACATCGATAATGTACCTGGTCAAGTAGACGCCAGCGAGAGCGCGCGATTCCGACCGGCCGGCACCGTCCGCTCCAACGGCGTGCCGGTCAGCGAACGTCGCGAAGGCTTTCAAGCCGATGCAGACCTCAGCGGCGTCACGTTCCTGGCCGCCGACAACGCGGATACGGTTGAAGAGAACTTCAATGACAGTAATTACATGGGCGCCCGCATTAGTCTCCGCTACGACATCACTCCCAACTGGAGTTTGTTGCTAGCCCACACCACGCAGGAATTAGAGTCCGACGGTGTGTTCTATGCCGACCCCGATCTTGACGATTTAGAGGTTCAAACTTACACGGATTCTCGCCTCGAAGACGGCTTTGACAATACCGCCTGGACCCTCGAGGGCATGATCGGCAATCTTGAAGTCGTTTATACCGGTGCGTTCACGAGCCGCGAATCAGACCAGATTGTCGAATACACCGATTACCTTTACATCGGTCAGTATCTTCCGTACTACATTTGCGATAGCTCAGTCACGTACCCGTCATCGGGCACGAATCCGGCAGGCACTTGCTACGAGCCGAATTTGTATGTGGTCTCCCACACAGAGACCGAGGTACAAACCCACGAGCTAAGAATTTCTACTGACGCCGCCAAAAAACTCCGCGCTACGGCAGGGGTCTTCTACAGCGACCTGACTTTGGAGGAGCGCAACGACTTCTCGTACCCCTCAAACGTCAAAGCTAACGTCTTCGGATCACCGGGCTTTTCCGAAAACTTCCCCTACACAACGGGCTTTATCTCTCAGCAAGGGCCATTCCCCGCTGAAACGATCTTCCGTAACGATGTTCAGCGTACCGATGAGCAGATGGGCTTTTTTGGTGAACTGAGCTACGACCTGACCGACAACCTCACCGTTATTGCCGGCATGCGCCACTACGACATCGAAGTTGACTTGAACGGTAGCGCCAACGGCTCGTTCTTCAACAGCTTCCAGCCCGACTGTAATGTGTTTGGTACTGACATTTCCGACCTCTACAACGGCGATGGGGTGTACACCGACCGCAATGCGGGTATCTGTGAATTCGACGGGCAGCCAACCTACACCCTCGATGATCTCGATGATCCGGATACCCCCGATCGCATCAAAGCCGCACTGGTCGCACCCGACAAAGCAACCGCTGAAGGGCAAATTTATAAGTTTACCGGTCAGTACCGGATCAACGACGACCTGATGCTGTACGCCACTTACTCCGAAGGCTTCCGCCCAGGTCTGCTTAACCGCCCCGGAGGCGCAAGTGCAGCACTTGCCAATGGCGGCACTTACAGTGTGCCCTACGCGCTAGAAACCGATGATCTGACCAATTACGAACTGGGTTGGAAATCGGACATGCTAGGGGGTTCGCTGCGATTCAACGGCGCTCTGTTCTTCGCTGACATCGAAAATCTGCAAACAACGATTTTTGACCCCAGCATCACGAACCTGTTCTTCTCCGATAACGCGGCCAACGCCGAGGTCATGGGATTAGAGGGCGATGTTACTTGGCTGCCTGATCTGGCAGGACTGACATTGACGGGCGCTTTCTCATTCCTTGATACCGAAATCACTGACGTGTTAACGCCAACCGATGACGTTCAGGCAGGAGATCCGCTGGCCTTCGCACCCGAAGTCCAGCTGAGCGCCACCGCCCGGTACGAATGGCCTTTAGGCGAACTCACGGCGCATGTACAGGGCAACGGCACCTATTCGGATGAGTCTTACAGCGACATCATTCGAATCAACCGTGATGTAATCGATTCCTGGGCAATGCTTAGTCTATCAGCCGGGGTGCGCAACGCGACTTGGAGTGCTGAGGCGTTTATCGATAACGCCACCGACGAGCGGGCGGAGATTTCACGCAACTACGTGAACGACCGAAGTCGTGTGACCTACGCTCGACCGCGCACTATGGGCGTTCGCTTCGGCTACAACTTCTAAGCCAAGCAACATAACTCGATAAGGTCTAGAATAATGCCCCGCTTGGGGCATTTTTTTGTCCGGGAAACTACTTTGCAGACCGCAGCAAAACCACCAGAAGCTAACGCTCATTATCTTCGCGACGTCCAAAGCGCACTGCGCGATGGAAACTCAGCGATGGCTGCGTCTATTGTTGATAACTGGCTTGCAGCCGCTCCCGAGGATACTGAAGCCCTGTATTTTCGTGCTGTCGTCGAGCGGACCTCGGGACAGCTACAGCAGGCCAGTGCCACACTCGCGACGCTACTGAACAAAGATCCGCTCCACAGCCGAGCCTTGCAGGAGTCCGGCCATGTTCACAAGCGGCTGGGAGAGTCATCCGCAGCGCTTGTTGACTACCAGCGCGCCACCCGAATCAACCCGGCATTGACGGCCTCCTGGTCAGCGATGGCGGAGATCCTGGCGAGCATGGGACAAGCGGATGCCGCCCGGCAGGCCGACGAGCAAGTGAGATACCTCAAGTCGTTGCCTCCACCCTTGGTTGTGGTGATGGATCTCATCGCGCGAGGGCGCCTCGGCAAGGCGGAGCAACTGTGCAAGCGATTCATGCTCAAGAATCCACAGCATGTGGACGGCATGCGACTCCTCGCCGAAATCGCGACCAAAATGGGAGCGCTGAATGAGGCCGACGTGCTGCTGAGCGCTGCAGAGAAACTATCACCGGACAATAGCGCAGTAACCGCTGACTATATTCAGCTATTGAGGCGCCGGCACCGGTTTGATGACGCCATTTCTCGCGCCAAAAACCTCGTAGAACGTGACCCTAACAACCTAAAGTTTCAATCTCTCGCCGCCATCGAACACATGCAGGTTGGGGATTACGATGCAGCACTGGCGGGATTCCAAGAAGTCTTAAAACGGGTCCCCAATGACCCTGTGACGCTGACATCCACGGGTCATGTGTTGAAAACGTGCGGTAAAACCCAGGAAGCGGTTGAACGCTACCGGGCAGCCATCGCCAGCCAAGCGACCTATGGTGAAGCGTGGTATTCCCTGTCCAATCTAAAGACCTATACGTTCTCTGAAGCCGATATTGCGACAATGAGGTCCTGCGTCGAAAACAGCCAACTCGATCACGGCAGTCGCGTTTTCTTCCATTTTGCACTCGGCAAATCCCTCGAGGACAAGGGTCATTTTGAAGAGTCCTTTGATCAGTATCGTCTAGGTAACGCCGCCAAGCGTCGGCAATCAAACTACGATGCAGCCCGAATTACTGAAGAACTACAGCAGCAGCGCGCGGTGTGCAGCGCCGCCCTCTTCGAAGAGTTTCGAGGCGCCGGGACTACCGCGCCAGATCCTATTTTCATCGTAGGGCTGCCAAGAGCGGGCTCGACCTTGCTTGAGCAGATTCTCGCATCCCATTCGCTGGTCGATGGCACCTTAGAGCTGCCCAATGTTTTATCGCTGGCGCAGGACCTTCGCCGACGGTCCGATGCAACGCCCTACCCCGACATATTGAAGACCCTATCCTTCGAAGACTATCGCGCTTTTGGCGACGCATTCATGACCGAGACGGCGATTCATCGGCAGGGCGCGCCCTATTTTATCGACAAGATGCCAAATAACTTTCGGCACATCGGCTTAATCAAGCTCATGCTGCCAAATGCCAAGATTATCGATGCGCGCCGCAACCCCATGGCATGTTGCTTTAGTGGTTACAAACAGCTTTTCGCTGAGGGTCAGGAGTTTTCCTATGACCTCACCGATATCGGCCACTACTACCGAGATTATGTTGAACTCATGAAGCACTGGAACAGCGTCCTGCCCGGGCAAATCTTACAAATCAACAACGAAGACGTTATCGCGGACCTTGAGGGACAAGTGCGCCGGTTACTCGATTTTTGCGGGCTGCCCTTTGAAGCGCAATGCCTGCGCTATTGGGAAACCGATCGAGCAGTAAAAACACCCAGCTCAGAACAGGTACGCCGTCCAGTCACCGACGTTGGGCAGCACCAGTGGAAGAATTTTGCGCCGTGGTTAACGCCACTAGAGCAGGCTCTGGGACCCGATTTAGCCGCCCAGTCCCATCGATAATCGGCGGCGGTTGCTCGCTAATAATTGAAGATAATGTTCCATAAGAGTGTGGTATAGATAGGCTATGGCAGATTTACAGGATCAAGTGTTGGTATCGCTACGCCGAATCATTCGGGCGACCGATCTCCATTCCAGAAAACTGGGCAAACGCACCGGATTGACTACCCCGCAGCTCGTCATCATCAAAGCCATTGCAGAACTCAAAGACCCTACGGTGTCAGATATTGCTAAGGCGGTGAGTCTAAGCTTGGCAACCGTTACGACTATTCTCAATCGTCTAGAGAGTAATGACCTCGTGCACCGTGAGCGGAGCTCTATCGACCGTCGTCGGGTGATTGTTACCCTGACCGAGAAAGGGCAAGTCATGAACGCTTCAGCACCCAAACCTTTGCAGGACAGTTTCGTTGACCGATTCACCCGCCTCGAAACCTGGGAGCAGCATCACATTGTTGCCGCACTCGAACGAGTCGCCACCATGATGGACGCCGAGGAGCTTGATGCCGCACCATTGCTACTCAGTGGTGAATCCGTTATCTGACGGCTCGGTGCTAACGTGACCAATCCCAAAACACTGGGCTATCTCCCCGATATCGATGGGCTACGAGCGCTGGCAGTGCTGGCGGTGGTGCTGTTTCATCTCGAGGTCCCGGGGTTTGCCGGTGGCTACGTCGGCGTCGACATGTTCTTCGTGATTTCGGGCTTTCTAATATCCGGTCTGCTCCAAAGCCGAATCGAGGCTAGGCAATTTTCCTTTTCTACATTTTACGCCAATCGTGTGCGACGACTGCTCCCGGCGGTTGTAGCAACGGTCATCGGCACAAGCGTAGCGAGCATCTTCATTCTGCAACCTCAAATGCTGCAGGCCTACGCAAGCTCAGCAATTGCGTCGTTGGCGAGCGTTGCCAACATTATTTTCTGGTTTGAGTCTGGCTACTGGGATGCCAACTCAGACCTTAAGCCCCTCCTCCATATGTGGTCGCTGGGGGTTGAGGAGCAGTTTTATCTCTTCTGGCCAGCACTGCTTCTTTGGCTGACGCGCGCGGGTCGGCGTAGTTACCTCATTGGACTGAGCGCGCTGTTCATCCTGAGCTTCGCCGCCTGCATTTGGTATACGACGATCGATAGTGCTGCGACCTTTTATCTGCTGCCTTTCAGGGTCTGGCAGTTCTGCTTGGGCGCGCTGGCGGTCGAAGTCTGGCGACAGCAAAACCTCTCATTGTTCACCCAGCAATTAATACGATCGACCGGTTTGGCGCTGTGCGTGTTTGCGGTTGTCACCATGGGCGACGCAGCAGGGTTCCCTGGCTGGATAGCCATCGTCCCCAGCGTCGGCGCGATGCTGGTTTTGATCACCTGTAACCGTGAAGAGCCCAGCCCCTGGCTGGCGAACAAACCGGCAAAGTGGTTCGGTCAGATATCCTACTCACTGTACTTAGTCCATTGGCCACCCATCGCTCTTTATCGCTGCTGGACACTCGCTGAACTCACTCCCGAGGCCCAAGTTGCGATTGGCGGACTGGTGCTAGTGCTAGCCGTTATGCTGCATTACGGCGTGGAACGACGGTTTTATCAACGGGGTGGGCGGCGAGTATCTGGGTGGCAAGGTGTACCGCTAAGGACACTGATCACTGGCTCAATATGCCTGGGCGTATTATTAGTAGTCCAACAGAAGCCATATACGTTTGCCATTCGAGAGGCTGTGCTCGCCCCCGACGTCATTGCAGAGTACAAACAGAACAGGTTCCAGCTGACGCGGCAAAGTTGCTTAATTGACGAACTTTTTAAATCGGAGAAATGCTCTGGAGACTGGAACAAACCCGTACTTTTCATA
>CBFHHJ010000004.1:20138-47810 GCA_965655505.1 Luminiphilus sp. | reverse complement strand
CCGTACCGCTTCAGACTTGGATTCATTGGCCGCCGAGGCCATCCATGGCCGTATAAAACCGCTGGTAATGGACGCGACCCACCCGGACCTGCTCGACTATATCAATGGGCTAGCCGGGCTCGATATTCTGGTGAACAACCTGGGCACCAACAGACCGCAGCCTTTTGTTGAGGTCAGCGAAGAGAACCTCGATCTTTTAATCGCTGTAAATATCCGAACCGCATTCACCATCGCCCAAGCGGCAGCCAAAAAAATGGTCGCGGCAAAAACAGGTGTCATCATCCACATGTCGTCGCAAATGGGTCACGTGGGGGCCGCCAATCGCACCGTTTACTGTATGACCAAACACGCAATCGAAGGCCTCAGCAAGGCGATGGCTGTTGAACTGGCGCCCGAAGGGGTTCGGGTTAACACCGTGGCACCGACATTCATCGAAACACCGATGACCAAGCCGATGTTTGAAAATTCCGACTTCGCGTCAGAGGTCTTGAGTAAAATTCCACTCGGACATGTAGGTCATGTCGGTGACGTGGCACATGCAGTGTGCTACCTGGCAAGCGACCAAGCCAAGATGGTTACCGGCACCTCTTTGCGGGTCGATGGTGGGTGGACCGCCGTTTAAAAGCGGCCTTTCTAAACACCGCAAATCTAGACACCGCAAACCCCACTCGGCAGGGTGCTAGGTTGCCTAGCCGGGCTTCTCTAGCACCACTAAATCTGCGCGGGGGTTACGAACCTCGCTGGGGACTCATTCAAATACTAGGGCTAAACCCACCCCAGCTCAGCAAGTGCCCAAGGCGCGTTCCAAACCTTCACCATGTTGGTCACCTTGTCTTGAGAGTCGAGGGTCACTACATAGACATAATGACTATGTGTCGTCTTATGGGTCGCGTCTACGGGCCCGCCTTCGCTCGTGTGAGTACCATTGAACGTTGCGAAGTAGATCGCTGTTCGTGACGTATCATCCCAAGCACTGGAATGCAGGTCGTAACTGCACCCTTTTAGAGGGCCTTTGCCAAGACCTGCCATCCACTCACAGTAGCCTTCAACTGTAGTTACATCCGCGATGGGTTCGCTCTGGGCAGTAAAAGTTGCGCCATCGGCGACATACTGGGCGCACCCGGCCCAACCCTCTAGGCCTTCACAGGCGTGGAAAAATGCTGTCGCGTTCTCAAATGCCGTCATCTGCACATCCTCATTAACGATTAAAATCTGGGCCAAAAAAAGGGCTCTTTCGAGCCCTCTTCCGTTGGTCGATATCAGAACTGATAGCGCATGGTGACGCCGTAGTTGCGCGGATACAGGAATGAGGTCTGGACGACGTCATCTCCGTTATTGTTACCCCGCGCGAGTACCGCCTCGTCTTCCATGTTCTCGACAAACAGCTCAACCGAGAGCTTCTGATCTGCGTCCAACCAGGTCAGGCGCGCATCGGTCTTAGTGTAGGATTCCTGCAACTGAGCAGGATCATTCGAGAGGGTGTTAGACGTGTTGTACTCATCCGAGTAATAGGTCTGAAGATATGGCGTGAGCGTGCCGTTGCCGCCGAGATCGATGCGGTAGGCGATGCTTGCGCCGATGGTGAGCTCGGGAGACCAAGGTGACTGAACGCCTTCTTGGTTGATGAACCCACCCTCGGGGCGCGTGCCGCCGTAGAGCTGGTACGGGTTAATCTGTCCAAACTCACCGTACTCAGAATCCAGATAAGCCAGCGTACCCGTGATCGTCAGCTCGTCGGTCACCAACCAAATGCTGTCAAACTCGAGACCCCATGCTTCGATGTCGCCGCCATTTTCAGAGAAAGTCACGGCAATGCCGCCTTCCTCTCGCTGGCGCTGGGTCAACAGGTTTTTATACTCGGTGATATGCAGAGCACCGTTAAGCTGCAAGGTATTTTCAAGCAGCTGCGAACGGAAACCAAACTCAACAACCTGAGACTCCTGCTCATCGGTTACCGCGCTAACACTTACCGCACCAGAGAGATATCCCGTAGACGCGGTCATGTAGGCCATGATGTCTTCGTTGATATCGTATTCAGCGCCCAAGCGATAAGTCACGTTGTCCCACTGAGGCTCGGGATTACCCGCAGCTACGACGTCCTCGTCAGTAATCGCATCAGCGGCGCCACAGTTGTAGGTGAAAACGTCAGCCGCATTTGACGGCAGCGTGATGGGAGAGCTACCCGCAACCCCGTCGCGAACATTGACAACGCGATCGCCGCCCGAGAAGTTCGAACCCGCACAATCGAGGTTTTTCTCCTCGTCGTTGTAACGAACACCCGCGGTAACGCGGAGTGAATCGGTCAGCGAGTATTCACCTTCAGCGTAAATACCAAAGTACTCAGTCTCGATGCGCGCTGAGTCAGCAAAAAAGCCACCAATGAACGTTGCATCAGAAATGATGTCGGTGCCCTGAAGAACCGTCACTCCATCGGGATACTCTGGTGTCACAACCGTGGGGCGCGTTGAGTCGTCACGCTGTGTCTGCTGATAAATGTAGAAGCTGCTGTAGTCCTCGGTTTCCGAGAGGAAAGCACCCGCTGTCCATTGGAGCGGACCCTCACTGGCACTGGAAATCTGGAACTCTTGTGACCAGCCCTCGGACTCCTCAAGGTATCCGCCGTTAGAGTTAGGGGTTGGGCTGAAGTCAAAGTCAAACTGAATATCGTTGCGGTAGTCGTAGATGGCACTCAACGACTTGACCTGAATATCACCGACATTCCAAGTAAGAATCAAAGAAGCGTTCTCGTCTTCTAAGTCGATGGGGCGCACGTAGTCTTGTGATACCTGCCAGGGGTCACCACCAGGACCGTTCGCAGCTGCGCCTCGGCTACCTGAACCTCGAACGGGGTTTTCACAGTTGCGCACAGGCCCCAAAGCGTCTGTCAGGCCATCGACACTCTCGAAACGGCAGAGTCGGTTGTAGCCAAACAGACCAGCCTCGTTTCCCTTCTCTGTAGAGCGTGTAAATCGCGCCACAGCTTCAAAATCATCCGAGGGCTGCCAGAGGGCTGACACGCGGAAAGAAAGGTCGTCGTTGGCGCCCATATTCGCGCCAGCATCGTTCTCGATATAACCACCGCTCTTGTCGTAGACAGTCGCAAAGCGCAGAGCAAGATCTTCAGACACCGGGACGTTAATGGCAGCCTCGGTTCGGGTGCGGTCGTAATCCTGAATGCTGGCCTCGATGTAACCCGATACCGCCTCGGTGTCGGGCTTCATGGTGTAGACGTTCAGTGCGCCGGCAAAAGTGTTGCGTCCGTATAACGTGCCCTGAGGGCCGCGCAGGAATTCAACACGCTCAATATCGTAGAAAGCTCGGGTCTGCTGAGAGGCGCGGACCTGGTAGATACCATCAACAAATGCACCCACGATCGAACTGTTGTCGCCGAACGTATTCGTAGAGTTCGCACCGCGGACATTGAATTTTGCGTCATTACCCGCAAACGCATAGTTGAGACCTGGCACGACCAGCTCTAGTCGCGAGACGTCGTCGATACCGGCTTGTCGCAGTGCGTTCTGATCAAAGGCAGACACGGAAAGTCCGACATCCTGCAAGCTTTCAGCACGCTTTGACGCAGTAACCACGATTTCCTCTAACACGCCCTGGGCAAGGGCTTGTTGGCTCAAGACTGCGCTGACAGCGGTAGCAAGCAAAAACTTGCCCGCGCGTGGGGTGGCTCCGGAGACGTTCATAGGCTTCTTCCTCTACATTTTAGTTGTGAGCTATTTTTGCCAAACTTCTAAGCAACAACCAACCGCTAGACGCAGATCCTGAGGCTGCAGCTTCCATTGACTTCGAATGCATGCTGCGGTAACTGTACTTCGAATGCAAATTTTTTTTAATCACATTTGCAACCCTGCTTTTAAGCGAAACGTTGAACGTCTATCGGCTTCATCTATGAATTGCGCCCCCATAAACCCTATCGTTGGACGCCATTTACAAACGCGGGATTGGTCGCGGCAGGCGCTGCATCCCGGTACGCGACCTCAAGTGTTAATTTTCGGTATCGGGTTGATTGATCAACCGCCCAGGCATACGCCAATCAAAATGAATGGCCCCACTGCGAACAACAAAAACCATCAATGCCCCCGTCAAAACCGCGTAAGTCGGTGACATTAGATTGTATTCAATAATCAGTACTTGAGAGACAAGACCTATCAAGATGGGGATTGCATATAACTCGGGAGAGACAAGTAGGGTATCGCGGGCTGTCAGAGTATCGCGGATTAAGCCCCCTCCGATACCGGTGATTACTCCCATCAGTACCGCGTGGCTCGTTGGCAACCCAAGCAATTGGGCATTCAAGGCTGCCGTCGTCGAAAACAAGGCGACGCCCATTGCATCGAGGTAAAGCAGTATCTTGCCGCGCCGTCTAACATGGCGACGCATCAAAAATACTAGCAGCCCGGTGCTTGACGCACAGATTAAGTAATCGGTCTCATACAGCCAGAAAATCGTTTGATCGAGCATCACGTCCCGCACGGTGCCACCCCCCACTGCGGTGACTACGGCCACGACGAGCGCTCCAAACAAGTCGATACGCGCATGCAGCGCCGCCAGAATGCCTGTTGCAGCAAATGCTGCGGTAGCGACCAGTCCGAGGGTGTAGATCAGGGTAGATTCCATAGCGATTTAGTCTGTGAAGGTTTACCGGGGAGGCGACTCTACACTATCCTTTGAATTCGAATGCAAAACAGGCGGAGTAGAGAAATCCACTCTCAAAAAAGCGCTTCATCGAGACTTCCGAATTAAGCTAAGGTCAAAGCCATGCTGACAGACAACGCCCCCGCTACCGGGAAACCGGGCAACATGCCCGGGTTCGACCCCGAATTCACTGACATCGTGGACTACATATTACGCATCACCCTGCGTATCTGGGAGGGTAAACAGGTTGGCCTATGCGAGCGCTATTACTCGCACGATTGTCCTGTCTACACACTCGCCGGTTACACGGAGGGCGCCGAGGCGGTGACC
Source organism: Luminiphilus sp. (assembly GCA_965655505.1). Lineage (GTDB taxonomy): Bacteria > Pseudomonadota > Gammaproteobacteria > Pseudomonadales > Halieaceae > Luminiphilus. The sequence continues at coordinate 42,833 of CBFHHJ010000004.1, read as the reverse complement.
CAGGGCACACTCAAGACGCTGGGTTCTTTCCCCGATAGAACCCTTGATGCTGTGAATATTGTTTGGAGTGGCGACGCCAGCTCTGGCTTTCACTCCTCCCACCTCATCGATACGCAGATGACCCATGTGGGCGCTACGGAGCATGGGGCCGGGACTGGTCGCAAAGCCCGGTTTCATGTCATCGCCCATTGCGTGGTTCGCGAAAATCGCATCGTCGAGGAGTGGCTGGTTCGCGATAACTGGCGACTGGCAGAGCAGTTGGGTACCGATCCCGAGGCTCTCGCGAGACAATTGGCCGCGCAACCCGTTGAACCCGAATCTGTTTATGCGCAATGGTTGGACAGCGAGTGGCGACGCGTCAACGCCCTACCCCGAACGACGGTAGAAGCCGCCGGCGACACAAGTTCGGCCCGCGTAGTTAATGTGCTGAGCAATCTCTGGAACGGACGCCTGATCGGTGATTGTCACGCACTCTATGCGGAGGATGCGGTTATGCACGCATCGGCCAGTGAACCCCTCAATGGCATCAGTGAAATCGAGCAATTTTTCATCGGATTGCTGGGCGCACTCCCTGATGTCCGATTCAGCATCGATCATGTCTGCACCAACAGCATGCTGGAAGGGGACTTCGTGGCAGTTCGATGGACCCTCGCAGGCACACATTCGGGTGGCAATATCTGGGGCCCGCCGAGCAACGCACCCGTTCTCATTTTAGGCGAGAGTCATATGCGTCTAGAAAATGGCCGTGTCATTGAAGAGTGGTTTGTCTACGACAAAATCGCCGTGCTCACACAGATCGAGCGAGTTCGACGAGCCACCACACGAGCCACCACAGAGGAAGCTTCCTAGTATGACAAGCGAGAAATACGCGGCACTTAAGGAGTGGTTTCGACCGCTGCGCGAGCAGCAATATAATTTTGATGCTGCAGCGTTACAGCAGACGCTGGCACGCATGATGTCTTCCGATGCACTCGTACAGCTGTTTCACCCGCTGGGAACTGTTCAGGGCGCAGAAGCATTTTTCTCCACCGCATACGCCCCGCTGCTCAGCGCGGCGCCAGATCTGGAGCGCCGCGACAACATTGTCATCGCGGGCTCGACACCAGAGGGTAACGACTGGATAGGCTGTTGCGGCTACTACACCGGAACGTTTCGAAATAGCTGGCTGGACATCCCGCCGACGGGACACTTTTTTTCCCTGCGGTTTGCCGAGTTCTATCGGGTGGTCGACGAAAAAATTGTTGAGGTTCAAGCCATCTGGGACGTACCCGAACTCATGCTACAAGCAAACCATTGGCCGATGGTGCCGAGTCTTGGACGAGAATGGCACGTCCCTGGGCCTGCCTCACACGACGGCGTTTCCTCGGCACCCCGTGATGAGCAGGCCTCCAAAGCGGCATTCGATTTAGTCCTTGATATGTGTGAGCACCTGGGCAAACACGCGACTGAAGGTGTAGCTGGCATGCGTTTAGAGCACTTCTGGCATCCACGGTGCAGTTGGTACGGCCCCTCGGGCATCGGTAGCGCACGCGGTATCGAAGGCTTTCGAAACTGGCACCAAATTCCCTTTTTAAATGGGATGCCTAACCGAGTGGGTGACGCGGGTGCCGGACATATATTCGCCGATAATAACTATGTCGGGTTCACTGCGTGGCCGGGCATGCATATGACGGTCAGCGAGGACGGATGGCTTGGCTTACCACCCACCAATCGCCCAATCACCATGAAAAGCCTCGACTTCTGGCGCGTCGAGGGCGATAAGATTCGAGAAAACTGGGTATTGATCGATATGCTGGATGTTTACCGACAGCTAGGGGTCGATGTGCTTGGCCGCATGCGCGAATTCACCAAAGCTACCCGCGGTTAACGTCAGTAGGTGGAGCGAGGCGCTGGAGAGACAGCGCCTCACGACCTTGCTAGGCCCGAGTCGCCAACTCGCGCACCTCAGTCGTGTAATCTCGAGTCACCACGCTGTCGACAAAGTGCCAGCGAGGCCTCACTTGCTCTCGAGTGAACACCACCTCAAGGAATCCACGGCGGTGCATGTCGCAGTACTGCAACTCGTCGATCAGCGCGGGTAAGGCCTGCGCCAAGGCGCGCGCCTGATCCTCTCCGAGATTCAGATAAGCCTCCATGCCGGGAGATGAAACGCCCGGCGTAGCAAGCTCGATACCCGTAACGCGATCGTTGCGGTCGCGCAGCTCACTGTACCAAGCGTTATGGGTGTCACCCGCAAGCACGACAAGGCTTTGATCGAGGCGCTCGGCAACCGCATACAGCTGTTCACGCTCAGCAGGGTACCCATCCCAGGCATCGAGGTTGTAGGGCATCACCTGCGTTAAGCGTTGCAGGCTTTCTGGGGACAGCGATTCACCTGCTGCAAGCGCGGCTTTATCTTTAATAAGCGCATCGATGAGCGGTACCGCGCCATCAAAATCCCGATCTCGCAGCATGCTGCCCAAGAGGGACGCGGGCATCGTCATTCGGGCCATGAGCACCTGCTGACCCAAGACCTGCCACCTTGCTTGAGATGCCTCAAGTGATCCGTAAAGCCATGCCCTTTGCGAACTACCCAGCAGACTGCGTTCTGGATCTGTAAGCGCTGAGGCAAACCTCTGCGAGTCCATCGTGCCCGTTTCCGCATCAAAGTAATCGGCATATTCAAGCTGCTGATCCCGACCGACGAGACGCGTATCAAGCATGTGCAGATCGACCAGATCGCCGAAACTGAAACTGCGATAAATTCGCCCCTCAGCATCGGGGACGATGGGCCGTAGCGGCATCCATTCGAAATAGGCTTGAATCGCAGCACGCCGACGCGTTGCAAAGTCTCCCTCGTCCTCTGAGTGATTTTGTGCACCCTCGCGCCACGTGTCATTCGCGATCTCATGATCATCCCAGACTGCAATCATAGGCGCCCGAGCGTGCAGCGCCTGTAAATCCGCATCACTGCGATACAGTGCATAACGCTTGCGGTAGTCATCTAGGTTGTAAAGCTCGCCGGCGTTGTCGTCGGGTAACTGACGACCAAGTTCCCTCGCTCGCTCCGTCCCGTAACCGGTAGCGCCGTACTCGTAAAAATAATCTCCAAGATGAAGAAAGGCATCCACACGCTCCAATCGAGCTGCTTCGGCATAGGCATGGAAGTAACCCGCCGGATAATTCGAGCAGGAAAATACTGCCAAACGCAGTTCGTCGATCGCGCCCGTCGGCAGCGTTTGAGCACGACCCACAGCACTGTTGCCTGAGCGTCCGAGGAATCGATAGTAGTAGTGTGTTCCCGGTGTCAGCTCGCGAACATCGACCTTGACGGTAAAGTCCCGTTCAGCGCGCGACTCGCTCACGCCACTGCGAACAACATCTCTAAAGTCCGGGTGCGTAGATAACTCCCAACCCACTAGACCCGCCTCACCGGCGGTTGGTACCGCGCGCGTCCACAATAGAATTGCGCCCGACTCTGGATCGCCACTGGCGACGCCATGGGTGAAATCCACCTCCGCCAGTGCTTTTGAGCTGCGCCCCAACGCGCAGCCAGTGAGTGCAGTCGAAACTGGAATGAAAGCGCCAAGGGTTACCGAGTAACGCAGAAGGTCGCGACGCGAAATAGGCATGCGGAGTTCCTCGCAAAAAGCCCAAGTTAACGCGACAATATGACCAAACCATGAAACCACCCGCGACAGTCCCCCCCCTGCTCAAGCGCTCTAGCTTGTTCATTAGTCGCAGGGCGATCAGCGCACACAAACGTGCGTCATCAAATCGTCACACTTTCGACATCGGAGCTTCAAATAGCTGTGGTCTAATCGCGGCGCTCACTCTCCGGTGCGCCATTTCCCACAATCTTTGAGGTTTCCCAACATGCACAACAAGACATTGCTCGCGTTAGCGGTAGCAGCACTGGCCGCAGCGCCAACTATTGCTCAGAGCCAAACAGAAAGTGAAGTCGAAGTCGTCGTCGTAACAGCCGAACGAGTCGAAAAGTCGATTCTCGATGTTTCAACCACGACCAACGTGCTCGACGCCGAATTCATTGAGCGCGAGAACCTGCGTGAACTGAATCAGATCGCCAATTTCCTGCCCAATATTCAAGTTCAGGAACAAGCGGTAAGCGGTCAGAGTTTCACAATTCGTGGTCTGGGCGATGAAGATGGCGAGCAAAAACTGGGCTCATTCTTCAACGGCTTAAACGTGACCGATCGTAATTTCTCCGGCCAGTTCACTCACGACATCGAACGGGTAGAGGTACTCAAAGGCCCACAGACCACTTCGTTTGGCTCCTTTGCCGTCAATGGCGCAATTAATGTTGTATCAAAGCGGGCTAACCTAGAAGAATTTGAAGGCAGCATCGGTGCTGGAGTGGGCTCATTTAACGAGACGCGGTTCGAAGGCGTGGTCAACGTACCCGTCACTGACTGGCTTGCTGTCCGCCTAGCGGGCATTACTGTCGACAAGGACGGCTACTCCGAGAATTTAAATGGCGATGACCAGAATGCACGGGTCGGCGACAACTTGCGCTTTACTGCGTCAGCAGAGTTTGATCGATTCAGAGGAGACTTCATTGTTGCCTACGAGGACAACGATGGCCCCGGCATCGGCTTCAAAAGTAAGTACTTTCTGCCCGAGGGCGGCAGTGCATCAGCGTCCGCTCCACTGGACTTTGGCGGTGCGCCCACCGAAATACAGCGGGAGATGACCATCTATCAGTTGAAAACTCAATTTGATGTGACTGACAGAATCGGCCTCAACTACAACTTCTATTACAACGACGGAGACCTCTACGAGTACTACGAGGTTGACGGCGGTCCAGGACGGATCGATGAACGTGACTACGCCTACCGCTCAGAGTTTACCGGCAACGAGCTCTTCCTGACCTACAAGGGTGATCGCTTCAATGTCCTGCTCGGTTACAACGATCTTCAATCCGATCAGGTGTATGACTATTTTCGCTTCTATGCCGACCTGCAAGATCGAACGGCCTACGAAATTGCCAATGCCACCGTGGTCGCAGCGACACCGTACTCTAGCCTCAGCGACGACAATGTGTACCCTACAGACTTCCCCATTCAGGCTCTGCGCCAGCAGGCAGCAGACCTATACGCGACTCTCGCCCCAGTCACTGTGGATCCTATCGGTATTTTTGTTCCACCGGGGTCACCTGTACCCGCCGGCGTGAACCTGCTGTTTGATGCAAGCGCAGCGCTCCAGCCATTAGACAACCGAACCAACGGCTACTTTCTCAACGTAGAGTTCAACATTACCGAGGCGCTGACGGTGAATGCCGGCGTGCGCGATGAGTCGACCGAGTCCAACGGTGTTGACGATGGCGACGCCGAGGCGCTGTGGAAATTTGGCGCCAACTACTCGGTTAACGAAACCTTGTCGGTGTACTACTCCTATGCGGAAGGCGCGACACCAGCCCGTGGCACAGTACTGGTGGGAGACAGGCTTGAGCGGGAGACCATCGAGTCGCACGACATTGGGTTTTACTGGGTGACGGCAAACTTCCAGCTTCAAGGCGCTTACTTTACCTATGACTACGACAACCTCGTCGTGGGGATCGATGATCCAGTGACAGGTCTACCAACGGCGGTGAACTACGGTGAAGCCAGCGTTTCGGGTTTCGAATTCCAAGGGGAATACCAGATCACTGAGGCGATTGGCATATTCGCGAGCTATGGCTTGAATGATGCTGAATACGGCAGCGCACTCGGTATCAGCGAAAATATTGACTACGAGGGTAATCAGTATCGCAACTCACCCGAGTTCACCTACTCCGCAGGCCTGCGCTTTGGATGGGAACGGTTGCGTTCCACCCTGAGCTGGGTTTATCAGGACGATGTCTTTTTTGAGGCATCGAATGATCCCGACACGTTGCAAGAAGGCTTCGGTCTGCTGAACCTCAACGTCGAGTTCGACATCACCGAGCAACTCACGGTGGGTGTTTACGGAAAGAACATCCTCGATGAGGAATATCTCATTGACGCTGGAAACACCTTTGGTTCGGCCGGCTACCCCAGCCTGATCGAAGGCACTCCAGCAAATTGGCTGGGCACTGTGCGTTATTCGTTCTAAAGCCAGTGGCGAGTGCCCGGGGTGTCAGTACTAGTATCCCGGGCGTTTTCCTAAACCCTTGCCAACTTAAGATGTGACCCCGGTTCACGCCGGGAACGATGCTGCATCGCACAGATCACTCCGATCGTGGCACTTTGCATGGCATACTCTCGCGCTCGATAGCCGCCAAAAAGAGTATTGGGGTATGAAAAGACCGCTGATGAGGGTAACGACGCTGGGTGCTTCGGGCGCCGGCTTGGCGCTCACGTTGGTGCTACTTGGCTGCCAGCCATCGACATCCGACAATACTGCAGCAACGGTGTCACCACCCGACGCGGCACCCAAAGCCTCGGCGATGGTCGTCACCGCTAATCCCCATGCCACCAGCGCGGGCGAAGCAATCTTGAAGGCCGGCGGGTCTGCGGTAGATGCTGCAGTCGCGATCGAAGCGGTGCTGAGTCTGGTCGAGCCCCAAAGCTCGGGCTTGGGCGGTGGCGCGTTCATGACGTACTACAACGCAAAAGACCGCTCTATCACCATCTATGACGGGCGCGAAGTTGCGCCAGCGGCCACAACGCCCGAGTTGTTTCTACAAGATAATGGCGAAGCTTGGGATTACATAGAAAGCAAAAACAGCGGTTTGTCTGTCGGCGTGCCCGGCGTAGTGGACATGCTGGCTATGGCACACCGCGAGCAAGGCGTACTCCCCTGGTCGGCACTATTCGATTCCGCCATCGCCTTGGCTGAAGGGGGTTTTGACGTCTCTCCGCGCCTCGCTTCATTTTTTGAAAAATACGGCAAGCGAATCATCGACAGCGGATCAGAAGACGGCCCCAAGGAAGCGGAACGATACTTTTATGACGCGGCCGGCGAACTACGTACCCGGCTGGTCAATGCCGAATATGCGGACACACTTCGCCAACTGAGAGAGAACCCTCGCGCGCTTTATGAAGGACCAATAGCTGCGGCTATTGTCGCCGCGGTTGAGCATCCGCCGCGAGCGGGCAGCCTGAGCGCGGATGATTTAAAGCGCTATCAAGCCCGCAAGCTCGAACCCCTGTGCATTGAGTACCGCGGTCTGGACGTTTGCGGCCCACCGCCCCCTTCATCCTGGGTGGGTGTTGGCATGATGCTAGGCATTCTCGATGCGGCTGCGTTTCCAAGCGATGACCGGCACGCCGACTGGGCGACGTTTATCGCGGCACAGCAATTGAGCTACGCCGACCGGGACTACTATGTTGCAGACAGCACGATGGTGGATGTTCCCCTCGAGGGCATGCTGAACGATACCTATCTCGCAGAGCGCGCGGGTCTTATCAATATCGAAACGCCCAGTGTGCCCACACACGGAAATCCGTGGGCCTATCAGGCCCAAGAATCCGCTCAGATCTTTGGCGAAGACACTACCGTTGATCGAACTGGCACTTCACATTTTGTGGTCGCAGACAGCAACGGCAATGTGGTTTCTATGACGGCGAGCGTCGAGAGCATTTTTGGCTCGGCACGCATGGCGGGGGGTATGTTCCTCAACAATCAGCTGACCGATTTCGCGCGCAATCCCCGGGATGAATCGGGAGCGCTGCTGGCTAACCACCCCGCTGCGGGCAAGCGACCCCGCTCCTCCATGTCGCCCACCATCGCAATCGATGCCGCGGGCAACTTCCGTCTCGCTACCGGTTCCCCGGGAGGTAATTCAATTCTCGCGTATACGGCTAAAACGATCATCGGCATCCTCGACTGGGGCCTCAGCCCGCAGGAAGCGATTGAGCTACCGAACGTCGTAGCCCGAGGTGAATCAGTGCGCGTGGAATCAGCGCGAGCCGACGCGGCCATGATCGAAGCCCTGCGTGATCGCGGCTTCAACATTCGCGAATCGGCGGGTGAAAACTCGGGGCTTAGTATTGTGTTGCGTCACCCGGATGGGCGACTTGAGGGCGGTGTGGATTCTCGCAGAGAGGGCACTATCGGCGCGCTATAAGAGGGCATGATCAGCGCGCCATGAAAGACGCGCCGTCTCTCGGCATGAGGCGGCGAGTGATTCACCCAACGCGCTTGGATGCGCTCATCGGTAATTAGCCCTTAGAATGGCGGGCCTTACCCCCTGTTGGCGCCACGCAATGTCTGACCTGTATCCACCAATTGATCCCTACCGCCACGACTGGCTCGATGTGGGCGACGGTCACTCGATTTATTACGAGGAGTCGGGCAATCCCGATGGCATTCCCTGTGTGTTTGTCCACGGGGGCCCCGGCGGTGGCACCTCACCGGCTGCCCGACAATTCTTCGATCCGGCTCGGTATCGCATCGTGCTGTTTGATCAGCGAGGCTGTGGACATTCAACGCCGCATGCCGCGCTAAACGCGAATACCACCTGGGACCTCGTCGCCGACATGGAGCGCTTACGGGAATTGCTGGGCATTGAGTCTTGGCTAGTATTCGGAGGCTCTTGGGGCAGCACGCTGGCGCTCGCTTACGCGCAACGTCATCCTGAAGCGGTGACTGGCCTGATTCTTAGAGGTATTTTCCTCCTGCGCGAGCGTGAAATTCACTGGTTCTATCAACACGGGGCTAGCGAACTGTATCCCGACAGTTGGGAGCACTACCTCAAGCCGATTCCCGAGTCCGAAAGAGACGACTTGGTTCATGCGTTCCACCGCCGTCTGACCAGTGATGACCCCGAGGTGCGCTTAGACGCTGCGCGGGCCTGGTCGGTATGGGAGGCCTCGGCGAGCTTTCTTCACCAGAACAAAGACTTCATGGCAGAACTTGATGGGCCTGAGGCTGCGATCGCAATGGCACGTATCGAATGCCATTACTTCATCAACGACGGGTTCTTTGAGTCTCCCAATCAATTGCTCGACAACATTGATCGGATTCGCGATATTCCCGCCGTCATCGTGCAGGGTCGCTACGACGTGGTCTGCCCACCGGTGACGGCCTGGGATTTGCACCGCGCCTGGCCGGAAGCACGCTTTGAGCTGGTACAGAATGCTGGGCATTCAGCATTTGATCCGCCGAATACCCGCGCGCTGGTGCAGGCCACTGATGAGTTTGCAAACCTACTGAGCTAAACCATCGTTTAACCAACAGGGTTTATAGGCATCCACAAAAGAGATCTCTGACATGAAATTTCAAGAAATCCTCTCACCGGCTCGAAAACACATTGCGCTGATTGCCCATGACAACCAAAAGGAAGCGCTTACTCAATGGTGTTTAAGCCATCGCGCGAGTCTTGAGAAACACGAGCTGTTTGCGACCGGCACAACCGCACAACGGCTGATCACTGAAACCGGGTTAAGTGTGACGGCCATGCTCAGCGGACCCCTCGGTGGCGATCAGCAAATTGGTGCCAAAATTTGCTCCGCAGAAATCGATATTTTGATCTTCTTCTGGGATCCCTTCGAGCCGATGCCCCACGACCCCGACGTGAAAGCACTACTGCGAATCGCAGCGGTTTGGAATATTCCGGTTGCCTGTAATCAGGCCTCGGCAGATTTCCTGATTCGTTCGACCCTAATGGCCGACGAGTACAGCCGCCTAGTGCCTGACTACGGTAGCTACATCAGCCAGCGAACGTAACGAGAACCGCGGTGATCCCGTTGTGCGTGTCATAAGGAACTGATGCCATCGAACTGAACTGGCCAAGCGCCCTGCTGGGAATGACGCTTTTAAGTACAGCCTCCTGTCTGGTAGTGCTTTGGCTGAACAGCCCCGAACGCACCAGCGTCGGCTGGTTTGCGGCCTTTGTGCTCGCCATCCATTGTGGCAATGTCTCAATGATTATCGGCTTTGCCGGCGCCTACGACCGCTGGCCGGGCCTCACCTTTTTACCGGTAGATTTGGCACCATTACTCGGCCCGCTGTTGTGGCTGCATGTTCGCACGTTGATGCTCGAGCCCAGCCCTCGCCAGCAGTATTGGTGGTTGTTGCCCGGCGCTGTGTATTGGCTTTATCAGGTCTGGGCCTTTACCGCGCTTGGTGATTACCGCGCCAAATGGGCATTTAACGACCAGTGGCATCAGTCCTATATTGTTCCAGTTGTATTCGCCGGTAGCTTGGCACTCGGCGTGGCGGCGTTGGTGAAAAGTTGGCGACTCCATCGCCGTTACGCCCAGTGGCTCGCTCGTAGCCAAGGAGACAATCTTGAGTTCAGACCCGTCTGGCTGATTCACCTCATTGTGCTAGCGGGAGCCTACGGCGCGCTATCAGCGATCGAATACCTGCTCGACGTATTCTTGAACTACGACTATTACGACCGCTACTGGGTCGATTTCGCGGCCATGTTTGTGATCTTTATCATTGCTGTCGAAGCATTGGTCAACATGCAGCGCCGCTATCCAAAAATGCCTCTCTCAGCGCCCGATGAACTGGAAACCGAAGAAGAGCCCGATAACGACACGCAAGATCAGCGGGACTGGGTGGCCGAGGGAGCGAAGCTACAAACCACCCTGCGCGATGAGGGCTGGTATCTCGAACCCGGCATTTCCCTGGCAGTCGTTGCAGGCCGCATGGGCACCAATCAAAGTTATGTATCCCGGGCCTTAAACAAAGGATTGGCACAAAACTTCAGTCAATTAATCAATGGGCTACGCGTTCAGCATGCTCAAGGGATGATCGCTGCCGGTGACACCAGTTTTATCGACGTGGCGCTATCAGCCGGATTTGGGTCGAAAGCCAGCTTCAATCGTGCATTTCGTCAACATGCGGGTATGACCCCCAGCCAATGGAAGGGTCAACAAGCGGGCTGAACCGTCTCAATTTCCGTAAATCGTTGATTTTTCTTGTTTTGCGACGATTATCAACACGAAAATGATCAAAGTTGCTGCATCGTAATTTTGGAGCACATTGTGATGTCGCGTTTATTTTTGATCGTTTTAACTGTTTTACTTCCCACATTTACCAACCCAACTTTCGCGTCGGAAGATCCCTTATTGACCCCGGCCCAGGTGGCCAAAGACGTGACGCTGGCCCAAGAGGCCTACTCACGCATCCACCCGGGTTACACCCGTTACACCGACGCCGAAACCCTAAAACAAGCCTGGCAGGACATAGTCGACACCGCGCAGTCGAAAAATGGCCTCAAAACCAGCGAGTTTTATCTGGGGATCCAGCGGGTGCTCACGGAGATTCGCTGTGATCACACCAAGGCGGAGCTGCCCGAAATACTTGCCGATCGTCGGCGCGAGCAGCCAACCTACCTGCCCTTTCAGTGGACGCTGATTGCGGGGAGAGGTTTTATCACCGTGGCGTCTGACGGAACCGGTTTTCAGCGCGGCGATGAAATCATCCGTATTGACGGCCGTCCGCTGACAGAACTCGTCGCTGAAGTAGAGACCTACATTCCATATGATGGGTATACGGAGTGGGCGCGACGGGGCGGTATATCGAGTTCGCGCGAATTTATGGGGGGTGCAGTTGACCATTTCGGCGACCTGCTGTGGAACAACGGCCCAACAGTGGAGCTGTTACTGACCAATGAGCGTGGTGAATCTCGAACCGTTACAGCGGAACGCATCACCTTTGGCGCATGGCGGAATCTCGATGCCGATACCGGTCGAGCAGCCAATTTTGCCGACGCCGTGCACTTCGAACGGATAGGTGAGCGCGCGGGTTATCTGCGAGTGGACACCTTTGTAAATTATCGTCGACCCGTCGACCCCGACGACCTTTACGCTCCAATTTTTAAAAGCCTCGCGGAGGAGGAGCGCGACACCCTGATCCTCGACCTGCGCAGAAATGGAGGCGGTTCCAATGATGCATCCAGCCGGCTTCTGGCTCACTTGCTCGACCAGCCCGCTCAGATGAAAACCGATGTTCGGGTCAAGACCATCAACTTTGATGGTTTGCGAGAGCATCTTTCGACCTGGGACGACCGGGCACTCAATCCAAGTCCCCAAATGTTTTCGAAGAATGACGACGGCAGCTACTCGTTTCGCAGCGAGTTCACCGATGAAACGGACGTGATCAACCCGGCACGCCATGCCTTTGCAGGCAAGCTGCTGATTTTGACGAGCGATAATAACGCCTCGGGCAGCACCAATGTGCTGGCAGTGCTGGCAGGGCTTGGGCGTGCGACGCTGATCGGTGAGCGCACGGGGGGGAGTGCCGAGGGCACGACCGCGGGCATTTTGTTTACGCTGAATCTACCCGAGAGCGGCGTTCGCGCTCGGATCCCAGTCATGCGTGATTACAACAATGTGCCCGAGTTCAAGCCTGGCATGGGTGTGGACCCGGATATCTCGGCGCCCATGACGATCGATGCCTGGCGGGCTGGGCGCGACCCGGCGCTGGAAGCCGCCAAAGCGATTGCGCTGGCACACAGCAACTAAACCGCAACCGACTCGTAACCGCTCTCACGTGAGTCGTCGCAACAACGGGCTCGGCACTTGCATACGCTTAGCCAAACGCGCGCCGCACCGCCGCTGCAATTCGAGCATCCGATGCATAAACCACACCGCGGTGATTCATAAGAGTGGAATCGCTGCGGTTGAGATCCAGCGGATGACCGTCAAGGTCTGAGACGGGTAAACCGAGTTCAGCAAAGCAACAAGCGGTGGCGGCGTAGTCCCACAGGCTGCCACCGCCGCGAGGCTTGCCAAACTTGAAGTAGCACCCGGGACCGCTCTCGAGAATTTTCATGGCATTAAGCACAGCGCCGGCCTCCATATCGATGACGATGGGGCCGAGATCGAGCGTCGCTGATATCTCGCTCAGTGTTGCCATAGACTCCTCGAAACGCGGGTGGTGCTCGAAGCTTCGATCGGCGTATACCCGAAAGACCTCGCCAGCAGTCGATAAGGTAAACGGGATACCGTTCTTGGTTACCCCCATCCCTTTCGCCGCCGCCCAGAGATTCCCAGTGACAGGGTCGGCCACTACGCCAACCAGTGGCGTGCCATCCCGCGCGACCAGCGCGATGGACGTCGCAAACCCCGCAGAGCCCTCGATAAACGGCAGGGTGCCGTCCAAGGGATCCACGCACCAGAAGGCCTCACAGGAAAAGCGGCTGTCGTCAGCCTGGCTTTCTTCACCTAGATAGCCGAGTTCGCCCGCTCCCACAGTCTGCATGAGATGCTCTCGGATGATCGCCTCTGCAGCGCGGTCCACCTCGGTAACGACTTGAGCGGCCAAGCTGTCCACTCCGTCCTTACGTTCAACGTCGAACGCCGTTCCCCGCTTGCTGGCAATCAGGTCCCGCGCACTCTCTGCAGCCCGGATGGCAAGCGGCAGAAGCGCCGCCAGATCGTAGGTCATAAGGGAGTCTCCACATTGGAGGTAGCCGTAGAGTGTCGCGCCTTAATCTCGGCGACCACCTCACGGGCGACACGCTCGCTGTAACTGTTCAGCTTCCAGTGTCCCGGGCTCCAGCCTTTAAGGAATCGATGAAAGTCAGTCCAGGCGATGGGGTACAGTCGTCGCCAGTCCGCTTCCAGATCATCGAAATCCACCTCGGGATGGTGGGTTGCCAGCGCGGTTCGGAGAAAGCCGAAGTAGGTCTCGAGCGCCTCGGCTTCCTGGCGTTCGCAGTCATCATCTCGCAGCACGCTACCAATGAAATACGCGAGATCCTTCATGCCACAGCCACCGCCCACATACTGAAAATCTACGGCAGCCACCGGCCCGTCACCGCTACGGGGAAAACAAAAGTTTGCCACCTTGGCATCACCGTGGACGAGGGTCTGATACGGCGATTCCTTAAGCTGTCGATCGATGATCGCTGCCGCCTTCTGCAGCGGCCGATCGTCCAGTGCCATAAGTTCGTCTGGGCGGGTGGCGAGATGCCAGTACGTTCCAGTCTCCCACAGACCAACAGGAGTGACCCCAAGAAAGGTCGCGTGGAAGTTAGCCAACCAGCCAAGACAGCCTCGAAACTCGTCAGGCGTTACTGAATCCCGCCGGCCGCCCCACCCGCTGGCATCGAGGTCTTCGATGACCATGCAGACCTCGTCCTGAGTCGACTCGATTGCCAGGCTGCGGGGCACCCGGCAGAAGTCGCCGCAACGGCTGGCCCAATCTCGGTACCAGGCAGTCTCGACTTCATACGAGTGCAGCTTCCGCTGATGCCCGATATCGGTGCCCCATCCCCGGGGGTGGTCAACGCCGTCCGGGAATACCACGTGCTTAACGATCACCGAAGGAAACTCCGCTCCCTCAAGGAAGTAGCGCACGATATTGCCGTAGCCACTCCATAGCCGCTGAACCACTTCTCGTTCGCGTAAAGCTGTCGCGCCAGTGGCGCGCAGGATTAATTTTTCAAACGACGCGTGCAAGGCCCATCACTTACCAAACAGTGCCGCCTTTGAACGCTCACGCGTCCCCTGAACAACGCGATAAAAGACTGGGATAAAGAAAGTGCCCACGAGCAGCGCAGCCAGCATGCCCCCGAGAACGGTAAAGCCGAGACTCATCTGGGCGAATGCGCCGGCGCCCGATGCAAAGGCCAGCGGCAAGATTCCTAAGATGAAAGAGATGGCCGTCATACACACCGCTCTAAAGCGGAGGCTGGCTGCCTGCGCTGCAGCCTCGTCAATCGAAACGCCGTCGACCTCTCGCAATTGACGTGCGAACTCGACAATCAAGATCGCGTTCTTGGAGGCCATCCCAATCAGCAATACTAGGCCCACCTGCGCATATAAATTGAGTGCCATGCCGATCACATTGAGCACGAGCAACGCACCCCCTAATGCCATGGGTACGACCAAAATAATCGCCGTTGGAATGCTCCAGGATTCATATTGAGCTACCAGAAACAGGTAGACGAACGCCAGTGCCAGAATAAAAGCAAAGATGGCCGTGTCACCGGCATTGATCTCCTGATAAGCGAGACCCGTCCACTCGATTTGAAAGCCTGCCGGTAAAACTGTTTTAGCCAGCGCATCTAAGGCGGCAATCGCCTCGCCGGTGCTGACGCCGGGAGCCGCTTCACCGCGCACCGACGCCGAACGATACAGGTTGTAACGATTGGAGATATCCGGCCCCAAGATCGGTCGAGTGCGCACGAGTGTCGAAAGCGGCACAACCTCGCCGTTTTCGGACTTAACAAAGAACTGGGTTAGATCGGCGAGTTCGTCTCTAAACCGTGCATCGGCCTGCAAGGTCACCTGATACGTCTGACCAAACTTGTTGAAATCGTTCACGTACAACGACCCCATTTGTGCCTGAAGCGTTAAGAAGATTTCACTTAGGCTCACCCCCAGCGTCTTGGCTTTAACCCTGTCGATGTCGACAAAATACTGAGGTACGTTGGCGCGATAACTACTGAAGACATTGGCGAGCCGAGGGTCCTGATTGGCCTCAACCAGCAATAGATTAAGCACGGACGCCAATTCGTGGGGCGGTCTTGCCAGGGTGTCTTCCAGATACAACTCGAAGCCACCGACGGCGCCCATGCCGGGCACTGAGGGAGGCGGTATCGCAATTACCTGTGCCTCGGGCACTTCTTCCAGCATGCGCCCAGAAAGTCGTTGGGCAACTTTGAAGACGATATTGTCGAACCCCGGGCGCTCATCCCAGTGGGTTAGGGTCACAAACAGCGTGCCCGCGTTGCTGCTCATTGCCCCTGACAGCAGCGAGAATCCGGTTATCGCGGTTACAACATCGGTAGCGGGATCTTCATCAACAATGGCACTGACTTTGGCCATCACATCTTCGGTGCGTGACAGCGAGGAGGCATCGGGCAGCTGTACCGCAACAAGCAGCACGCCCTTGTCCTCATAGGGCACGAAACCTGTCGGAGTATTAAGGACACCAAACCCTAGGGCCGCAACCCAAGCGATGTAAACCACACCAACCACCACGAGCCGACGCAGCAAAAAGCCAACACCACGATCATAGCCTCGGGTAACTTTTGCAAACCCCCGATCGAACAGGCGATACCACCTAGGTGCGCTCTCGGGATCTCGGGCTTTTAGCAAAAGACTACACAACGCGGGGCTGAGCGTGAGGGCTACCAGCGAAGAAAACACCACCGAGACACAAATGGTAATAGCGAACTGACGATACATCTCGCCGGTAATGCCTGGCAGCACCGCGACGGGACCAAACACCGCGAGCAGCACCAAGGTGGTTGATACGATCGCACCACTGACCTCCTTCATGGTTTTCAGGGTAGCGTCCTTGGCACTCATGTCGGGGTTCGCCGAGAGGTGTCGATCACAGTTTTCGACAACCAAAATCGCATCGTCGACCACAATCCCAATGGCGAGAATCAGGCCGAATAGCGTGACCGTATTAATGGACATACCCAACACCAACAGGACACCCAACGTCGCCACGAGAGAAACCGGTACTGCAATCGCAGGAACGAAGGTGGCGCGCAAGCTGCCAAGAAAAACGAAGGTGATTGCGATCACCAATACAACGGCTGAAATCAGCGACTGAATAACCTGAGAAACGGCAGTGCTGACATAGTTGGTGGTGTCATAGCCCACGACATAATCAAGCCCTTCGGGAAAGCGCTCGGCGATCTCAGCGAGCTTGGCATTGATCAGCGCGCCGGATTCTAGCGCGTTGGCATCGGCCAATGTATACATCGCGAGGTTTACCGCCGGCGTGCCGTTGGTCTCCCCTAAAAAGTTGTACATAGCTTGGCCGAGCTCAATACGCGCGATATCTCTCAGATAAATGGCGGCTGCATTGGAGCGCGCGCGAAGAACGATATCGCCAAACTCCTCAACATCAACCAATCGTCCCTTGGTTTGCAGCGTGTACTCGTTGGGTACGGCGGCATCGTAGGGCGGCGCACCGACTTTGCCGGCCGCGGCCTGAACGTTCTGCTCCTGAAGAGCATTTCGAACGTCACTGACCGACAATCCCTGCTTCGCCATCTGATCGGGATCGAGCCAGATGCGCATGGCGTACTCAGCCTCGCCAAGAATTGAGGCATCCGAGATTCCCTTGATCCGTGCAATTGAAGTCTGAATATTGATCTTCACGTAATTGGAGATAAACGCGTAATCGAGGGAATTGTCGGGGGAATAAAAGCTAACAATCTTCAAGATATCGGGAGATTGCTCAGCGATAGTCAGGCCAATTGCTGAGACTTCGGCAGGTAACTTGGGCTCAACCAGCTTGACCCGGTTCTGGACTCTCACCAGCGCTAGATCTGGATCGGAACCCACTTCAAATGTGATCGTCAGGGAGTAAGAGCCGTCGTTGGCGGAATTGGAGGACATGTACAGCATGTCCTCTACACCATTAACCGCCTCTTCAATGGGTGCCGCCATGCTGGTCTCGACCACCTCAGCTGACGCTCCGGGATACACGCCCGAGACCGAAATCGTCGGCGGCGCGATTGGCGGGTACTCAGTAATCGGCAGAACAACCGCACTCATTCCACCCGCCAGCGTCAGAACGATGGCAATCACCATCGCAAACTTGGGCCGTTCAATAAAAAAGGCGCTAAACATCAGGAAGCGTCGTCAGTGTCTTGAACGTTTTCAATGCGGGTGGCCTCTACGACCATGCCTTCCCGCACCTGCTGAAGGCCACGAGTGATTACCTGCCTGCCTGGATCTATGCCTTGTTTGATCACCACATAATCACCGTACCGCTCGCCGAGTTCGACGTTGTGTCGAACCACAACACCAGAAGTATCGACCGACAGCACAAAATTACCCTGCTGATCGACCTGCACAGCCGCCTGCGCCAGGAAGGTGCCTTGAATTTCCACCGGCTCTTTCAAGTTGACGCTGACATATTGCCCCGGAACGAGAATGGCTTCCGGATTGGGAATGACCGCCCGGCCCTCAATCGTCCCCGTGTTGAGGTCGACGCGGTTGCCAAAGTAATCAATGTGGCCCACATGCTCGTACTCGTAACCACCGGACATCTCGATAGTGACCTGAAGACCCGCCGGGCGATTGCTGGCGACGTCCTTACCCTGAGCCCGAGCCTCCGACACTTTTGCGACGTAGGTGCTTTCGCTCACAGAAAACAGTGCGTAAATCGGATCGATACTCACCAGTGTTGTCAGTGGACCCCAAGAAGGACCAACCAGGTCACCGACGCTGGCAATAGAACGGCCGATTCGACCATCGACCGGCGCACGTATCGTTGCGTAATCTAAATTAACTTTTGCCGATTCAACCCGCGCGCGCGCGCCGCTGATGGCGGCACCTGCTTCGAGCTGCTTCGCCTGCAAATCATCGACCTCCGACTGAGAAATCGCGCCCTTCGGCAGCAACTCCTGACCGCGCTTGTAATTACGCGTGGCGTTGGCCGCGGTCGCCTCAGCAGAAGCAAGCTCGGCCTTTGCCGAGGCCATTGCGGCGTTCAACTCCGAGTCATCAAGTCGGAATAGCAGCGCACCAGCCTCGACTCGCTGCCCCTCGAGGAAGGCCATCTCTTTAATATAAGCCGTGACGTTAGCGGTGATATCGACGTCAGTAGGCGCTTCAAGCCGGCCTACGAAATTGTATTCAGGCTGATAAGTGCGCGAGAAAACGTCCTGTACCACGACTTTAGGCGTCCGCTCGACAACGACGTCTTCGCTACAGGCGACCAGTCCGAGCAGCGCCAATATCAGCGACGTCCCTTTCAGCATCATCCTGCGACATGTCCTGCGCTTGAGTTCGTACATATAGAGCCCTGTCGAAATTGTCAGATGATTGATCAGTGTAAATCACCCTCAAGGGGCGGTTCGTCGCAGTCTAAACCAGCACTGAAATTTGTACACAAGGGCTTTGCAACTGCCGGGAAGCTGCCACCGCGCAAGACTCAAACCAAGGTGGAATCCGGTCGCGCACGTTTGCGATCAGGAAATCGATAAACACGCGCATGCGCCGACCCATAAAAAAAGCCCGCACAAGGCGGGCTTTCACAAGACGGAGCTAGGGTTTTACAACAGCGAGACGCTATACACTGAGAGCGTGCCTGACACTTCGTTCGATACCAACAGGTACATCTCATCACCTTGCGTGATGAATTTGATGTCTTCTGGACCCAGTGGGCCGGCCATGTTGGCCTCTACCGCATCGTCACCAACCGAGAAGTCTCGCGGGTTGATGTACTGAACAAACTTGGCACTTTGAGGATTAGTGATGTTGTACACCATTACCCCGCCAACACGTTCGAGCGCGATAAATGCGAAGGTGTTGCCATTGATTGTGGCGATCTCAATTGCTTCGGGCTCTGGACCTTTGTCGTCCGAACGATCGTCGCCGTCATTGCTATCATTGCTCGCGTTAAATGAGCCGCCCAATTGCTGAGCCGTGATGACTTCAAAGTCGCTACCGCTATCAAATACTGGGCGTCCTGTCGTGGTGTCCCAGATGGTGAAAGAACGCGCACCGAAGGAGTAGATATCCTCATACACGCAGCCCGGTACCGGCGTTTCATCGGGGAACGCCAGAGGCTGACCCGTCGTTGCCAGCGTGGTGCAGGCAGCGGCATCCTCAAGGCCCAAGTCAGTGATCATTTTCAGACGACCCAACTTGTCTGAATCCTGAAAGTCCGCTCCAAGCTTCGCCACCAGGTCATCGCTGAACTGACTCGGATCAAGATCGCGTACGCGGATTTCGTCTAAGTAGTGGAAGCAGTCGCCGTCGTCAAACAGATATCCGCCTTGCGCAGAGCAGTCCGCCTCGTCCGTGGCGTCGGTTAAATACTCCCGTCCATCACCCTCGTTCGCGGTAACCAAGTACGTTGTGCCGTTTACAGTGTAGGTGTCAAAACCATCAGGCATATAAGTACCAAACACCGACCAGCTGTTGATGTTCACACCGCCGTCTCGGTTGCTTGGGTCGATCTCGTTGCCGGGCAGTCCATAATCCTTAAAGCCGATGCCGAGGACGCTTGCCACTTCAGCAGATGCAAGATCGATAATCGCGACGGCGTTGTTTTCTTGAAGTGTCGCAAACGCGGTGCTGCTGTCGTCAGAGAACGCAATAAACTCTGGCTCTAAATCTTGCGCAACACTCATTGCCTTCGCAGCAACTCGGACAGGCCCAGTCAGCGACTTGCTACCGCCAGCGTTGAAATCTTTGAAATCAGCGGTTGCCACAACTGGCATGTCAAAACCACCGGATACATCAATAACGGTGATGCTGCCCTCCGGGTCGTTGCTGTAATCACCGTTGGGTTCACCTTCGTTCGCAACCACGGCGTACATGCCATCGGGACTGAAGCCCACTTTATCGGGCAGCGCGCCCGCTTCGACAGCCGAGATAAAGGTGCCGTCAACGTTATAGAACGCAATGTATCCGGGGTCCTGTTTGACATCGGCCTCAATGGCGACCGCCATATGATCGCCACTGACATCGACACTGTTCACAGCACCGAGGTCGCCGTCAGACAATGCGTCAATCGCTGCCTCGACATCACCCGCCACATCCAGGCTCATAGTAATCGTGGGCGTTGTGACGTCGGAGAGATCTACCACGTCAACCGCCTTGGAGTTCGAGTTCACTAGGAACGCGGTCTCTGAACCCGAGTGATAAGCGACGATTTCTGCCGCTGACTCGTCAAAGTTCTCTGCAAGCGCAGGCGTGCTGCCCACCAGCTTCAACGAGATCGAAGCGTTTGCATCCTGCCCGTCAGAACCATCGGCACCCGGCGCGCCGTCTGCGCCCGGAGCGCCAGCTGCGCCGTCCTGACCGTCATCGCCTTCACAACCGATGAGCATTGATGTCGTAAGAATCGCTGCTAATGCGACAGCAAGTTTATTGGGCTTCATGGAGTGCCTTCCTTTAATTGGCTTGGGACCCATTAAGCTAAAGAAGATCAGTGACAAATAAATGACAAGCAAATGACAAGCAAATGACAAAAATCTAAGGCGTCGTCACTAACCACGAGCGGTTGTGACGACTAGCGACACCGAAGAGTCACCTAGTCTTGGACTTCTCGCTGATCCGAAGCGAAAACGACGTACTCCGATTCGGCAGCATAGAAGCCAGCATCACTTTCGCCCCATCACTTTCGCCCCATCAGTTTCGATTCGCGTGTCATAAATTTTTCACTGTTTTGCCACGGAAAATTCACCCAGTTGTCACGGTACAGCTATTTGCCACCAGTACGGTACTCACCGTGGCGGTTTGTCACTCAATTGAAATCCAATATTAAACACAGGTGTTAAAGATGAAGCTGAGCCTTAACAAGTTAAGCGCGGGCATCGCACTGGCATTGTGCGTTACATCCGCTCAAGCGCAAGTTCTCCCAGCGCACCAGACAGAAAGCGTTTGGTTTGAAGAAGCGAACGCAAATATCGCGATGAAAGAAAAGACGATGAATACGCCGTCGACTGCAAAAAACGTCATTTTGTTTGTCGGCGACGGCATGGGCATCGTTACGCTAACAACCGCTCGAATTTTTGAAGGCCAATCCATTGCTGGTAATGAAGGTGGCGAAGAGCACGAACTGTTCTTCGAGAATTTTCCTCACACTGCGCTCGTGAAAACCTACAACACCAACTCTCAGGTGCCTGACTCAGCGGGCACTATGACCGCAATGGTATCTGGCCTTAAGACGGACATTGGCGTCTTTGGTTACGACGAAGATACAAATCGCGGCGACTGCACGACTCTGGAAGGCAACGGTGTGACCACATACCTGGAGATGGCCGAAGTAGCGGGCATGTCCACAGGCATCGTTTCTACCGCACGCCTGACCCATGCGACTCCAGGCGCACTGTATGCAAAGACACCCGACCGCGACTACGAAGACCAATCAGACATTCCCGCAGATTCGAACTGTGCCGGCGTTATCGAAGACATCGCATCGCAGCTTGTGAACCTTGAAGAGAACATCGAGGCGCGATTCCCTGGCGCTGATGTAGACGGCTTCGAGGTGGCAATGGGCGGTGGTCGCCGACACTTCATTCCAAGAGATGAAGCGTTCAATGTAGAGAAGCCCGCTGAAAGTGGCGCCGAGGGTGATCGCACAGACGGTCGTAACCTCCCCGAAGAATGGCTCACCAAATATGCAGCTATGGACGTCGAGTACGTCACTGATCAAGCTGGATTTGACGCTATCGACACTGAGTCCACCGACAAGCTGTTCGGCCTCTTTAACGAATCTCACATGCAGTACGAAGCTGACCGTGGCAACGACATTGCTGGCGAACCCTCAATAGCCGAGATGACCAAAACGGCAATCGATATTCTGGACAATAACCCCAACGGCTTTTTCCTGATGGTCGAGTCCGGTCGTATTGACCACGCTCACCACGCTGGCAATGCCTATGGCGCATTGACCGATACCGTAGCGCTGGCAGCAGCTGTAAAGGCAGCCTACGAGGCAACTGATCCTAATGAGACCCTGATCATCGTCACAGCCGACCATGGACACGTGAACACCATGGGTGGCTATGTCACCCGCGGCAACCCAATTTTGGGTAAAGCGGTGTATAGCCCAGGCGCCGACGCGTGGTTGGCTTATGATGATTTGCCGTTTACGACCGTTAACTACAACAACGGGCGTGGATTCTGTGACCTCGGTACTGAAACCGACTCGGACGCGGGCTATGATGGCTGCGACATTACATCGGGTACCCGCACAGATCTCACCAGCGTCAACACAGCACTGCCGGGTTACCACCAGGAAGCGCTTGTACCACTGACCTCGGAAACTCACTCAGGCGAAGACATTTCGATTCACGCAACTGGCCCAGGATCGTCGTTTGTCCGCGGCACCGTCGAGCAAAGCATGGTC
>CBFHHJ010000004.1:9153-20128 GCA_965655505.1 Luminiphilus sp. | reverse complement strand
CGCCCAGTAATCACTGAATAAGGAACTCAACGATGAATTTTACGCACAAATTGAATGTTCTAGCCGCCGCTATTATTGCGCTGACGCTAACAGCGTGTGAAGGAGATGACGGAAGAGACGGCGCACCGGGTCCGGCTGGTGCCGATGGCGCTGATGGCGCTGATGGTTCGGACGGAGCAGCAGCGCGAAACGTTAAGTTGACCCGTCTCGACGTACTCAACAACGCGAACAATGCATTTTTCGTCAATGATGAAGGACGCATTCGGGCCATGAGCGCAAGTGATCTGAAAGAAACCCGCGGCGCAGCAAAAAATGTCATCTTGTTTGTGGGTGACGGTATGGGTCCATCGACAGTCACCGCGGCGCGGATTTTCGAAGGTGAGATGAAGGGCATGGCATGGACCGAAGGCGAGTCGACGGACTTCGATGGCCCCGAGTCGAACAATCTGTCCTTCGACCGATTCCCGTTCGCTGGCTTGGTAAAGGTATACAACACGAACTCGCAGGTTCCTGACTCCGCCGGCACCATGGGCGCCATGGTGACTGGAGTGAAGACTGATATCGGTGTGTTCGGTTACAACGAAACCGCTAATCGTGGCGACTGCGATACAACCTCAGCAGACAACGAACTGGTTACCAGTATGGAACTGGCTGAGATCGCCGGTCTTTCCACTGGCGTCATCTCGACGGCCCGTATCACTCACGCCACACCCGGCGCCAACTACGCTAAATCTGCCGATCGCAACTACGAGGACAACTCGGACTTGCCTTCGGAAGGCGCTTGCTCAACTCAGGAAGATATTGCATCGCAGTTAGTCAACTTCGAGGACAACCTCGAGGCGAAATTCGCTGGAGTTGATATCGACGGCATCGACGTCGTAATGGGTGGTGGACGTCGTCACTTCATTCCAAGAGACGAGGCGTTTAACGTCGAGAAACCTGTCGAGAGTGGTGCTGAAGGCGATCGGACTGACGGCAGGGATTTACCTTCGGAGTGGATGGCCAAATACCCCTCGGGTCAATACATTACTGACCAAGCGGGCTTTGACATGATCGATACGGAGAGCACATCCAAAGTACTGGGTTTGTTCAACGAATCCCACATGCAATACGAAGCTGATCGCGGCAATGATATTGCAGGAGAGCCCTCGCTTTCAGAGATGACGGCCAAAGCCATTCGAATCCTTGATAACAACCCCGATGGTTTCTTCTTAGTTGTTGAATCGGGTCGAATTGACCACGCTCATCACGCAGGTAATGCCTACGGAGCGTTGGTGGACACCGTTGAGTACTCGAACGCCGTTCAAACCGCGGTCGATCTGACAAGTCAGAAAGACACGCTGATCATCGTCACGGCTGACCACAGCCACGTAATGACGATGGGCGGTTATGTTACTCGCGGAAACCCGATTTTGGGTAAGGCGGTCTACTCGGCAGGCGGTCAGCCACAGCCGGCTGCGGACGAATTGCCCTTCACAACGATTGCATACACCAATGGCAGCGGTTTCTGCGACCTAGGGGATGAAACCGATTCGGACGCGATCGGATGCGACATCTTCTCGGGCCGTGCTGACATCACATCCGTTGATACGACAGCCGCGGGATACCACCAGGAAGCCATTATCCCACTGGACTTCGAAACTCACGCGGGTGAAGACATCGGTGTTTATGCCATTGGGCCGGGTGCGTCGCTCGTACGCGGGACCAACGAGCAGAATGCCATCTTCCACTTCACTGACTACGCGCTCAACTTGATCGCCAAAGCGAACGCCGCGGCAAACTGAGTAATCGAGCGTCACTACGAGCCACTACTCGAATACCGAGTAGTGGCTTTTTGCCTATGGAGCATAGCAATGAAACCCTTTGTTACAACCTTCGTTCTTTCTGCGGTGATGAGCCTATCGACGCAAGCATCCGAGTGTGTCGATGCCGAGGCTGTCACTGGCATCACACTGACATCAATGACTAGTGGTAAGCAGGACACAATCACAATATGGCATGACACCGACAGCCGAGTAATTTACGACATGCAACCACAGGGTCTTACACGGGTTTACTTAAAGTATTCTGAGGAAGCGATCGCCTATGAGGAATACTTTAATGCCGAGCGCATCGGTGTCGAACATGAGCCATCCCCCACCAACGTCCCCGGAGGTTGGAGCGAAGTCACTAGCTTTGTTTCGACAGAGACACTTGAAACATTAGAAGTGAGTCAAAAAGGCAGCCACGATTGCTACTCAACCACAACTTACAATGGAACCCACGATGGTCAGGCGCTGACGGTGACGATGATTGATGAGCTATCGCTGCCCCTGTCCGTCACTCGGGTGAGTTCGGCGGGCCCCGTGGGTTGGAAACTTTTGCGCCTTGAAACAAGTGAGACGATGTCTGCAGAATTGTTGCAAAGGCTTGAGAGCTACAAGACTTTCGACTTTGCTGACTTGGGAGACCACGAGGATGAAGTCTTTTTTAGGAGCAGTGGCTATCTCAATTACAAACTGGGTCACGGACACAGTGACGAGCATGGTCATTAAGTGAAAGCTCGCCAAAAAAGCCCAAAAGAGAGCCCGCATGATGCGGGCTTTTTTTGGGTGTTACGTTAGCAACGTTCCTAACGGTGAGCGCGTCTTGCTCTGGTTACTCTGATTAACCATGACAAAAACTAGACCACCGGCAAACCGGACTAGCTGCGCAGCTCACAATTCTATGCAAAGAAGAAAACTGACAGGCAAACGCTACCCCAACTCACGGCGACGGCAAGGATGGCCATAAAAACCATTGCCGACCCCAAGTCCTTGGCGCGGCCCGAAAGCTCGTGATGCTCTTCACCAATTCTGTCAACCACCGCCTCGATGGCGCTATTGCCCAATTCGGCCCCCATGAGCAGGAGAAGCGGCAGCGAGAGCAGAATAAAATCCACGGTGTCACGGGCGATCCACAACGCCAAAGGCAGGCCAACGAGCACTAACAGCGCTTCCTGACGGAAGGACTCTTCATGCTGCCAAGCAGACCGGAGGCCCTGATAAGAGAATCGTGTCGCCAGTAATAAGTGCGCGAAGCCGCGCTCTGTGGGTTTCATGATGTATTTTCCTGAAGGCAAGGTGGCCGCATTATGAGGGCTCGAGGTCTAGCAACTCAAGTTGTCGCGATGTGATCGACGACGAGAGAACGTTTTCTACCGAAGGTTGTGTATGCCACACAAGACTTCGAGTCTCGCTACTGACTTGTTCACGTTTCTTTCATGCCGCAGTGGTACCGTCGCTCCTGTGATTGATGATATTACGCAACAGCTTTTTTCCGACGAGCCCGAAGATACGCTGTATCACTACACGTCACTGTCGGGACTTCTCGGCATCGTTGATTCGCAAATTTTGCGCGCCAGCGATATTCGCTACATGAACGACTCGGTCGAGCTACGACATACCTTAGATCTTCTCAGCAGCCATATCCGCGCGCGCATCCGAACGGGCACAGACCATCCCGATCTGCTATCGCAACTAATTGACTGGCTGAGCTCTCGAGTCACGGGGGGCCCAATGCTTTTTGGCGCCTCATTTCGCGCCAATGGCAATCTGCTCAGCCAGTGGCGCGGCTACAGCGTTCACGGGAAAGGAGTCAGCCTCGGATTCAGCCCCCAAAATATTCACCAGTGTGCAATGCGGCAGGGCTTTCAAATCGCTCGCTGCATCTATGATGAACAGGTCCAAGAGACTTTGATCGAGCGCATCTTCGACGCAGTTGAAACTATGGCCTCGACATCGAGCGTTACCGACCGAGAAAATTTCTTTGAGGTGATTGAGGGCTACCTACTCAGTATCGCTGCAGTTCTTAAGCACCCTTCCTTCGAGGAAGAACAGGAGTGGCGTCTTGTGTCCCCAGTAATTCAGCGCCTAGAGGAGCATCCCATTCATTTTCGCGAAGGCACCTCTATGCTCGTTCCTTACTTCGCATTCTCATTACGAGCAACCGAGGATGCGAATATGACCTTGGAACATGTTTACCTCGGCCCAACCAGCAATATCGATCAGTCACTGAACTCCCTTCGGCTTTACCTACAGCAGAGGGGCGTCGGACCGCGACAAGCGATAAGTTACTGTCAAATCCCCTACCGTCAGCGGTGAGCAGTCTTCATAAAAAATTCACATAGCCCCCTTGCAGATCATTTTTCCGTCATATGCCGGGACTACAGTCTCGCTATGCAGGTACTCAAAAGCATTCAGGAATTTGATCGCCGCTGGCTGATTCTTTTGCGTCATTCGCAAAGCTGGCTTGCGCTGAATTCTCGCGCGATCTCCCGCTCTGCGGACGGTTATCTCTACGTGTTAATTGGCGGCCTAGTGGTGCTGGTAATCGGCACCGGCAGCCCATTCCTGCCCCACATCTTGCTCGCTTTCGCAGTTGAGCGCGCTATCTACTGGGTGCTTAAAAACAGTCTCAAGCGCAAGCGGCCTGCAGAAGCCTTGCCGGGCTTCAAAAGCGAGATTACCGCGTCAGATGAATTTAGCTTTCCTTCGGGTCACACATCAGCCGCGTTCTTATTCGCAACGCTGCTTGTCCTTCACTTTGGGGCATCGCTGCTAGTGCTGTACCCCTGGGCCATGGCCGTTGGCATGTCGCGGGTGTATCTCGGCGTACACTTTCCGACCGATACCGTAGTCGGCGCGCTGCTCGGGACGAGCTTGGCGCTTAGCACAGCTAGCCTCGTTTACTAACGACACCTTTAGGAAAGCAGCTGCTTATGAAGATCCTGTACGGCGTTCAGGGCACGGGCAATGGTCATCTCAGTCGTGCTCGGGCGATGGTGACTGCCTTCCAAGACAGCGACCTCGACGTGGATTTCCTTTTCAGCGGGCGACCTGCTGATCGCTTCTTCGACATGGAGTGTTTTGGCAGCTACCGGGTATTCGAGGGTATGACCTTTGCCAATAAAGAGGGGCGGGTCGACTATCTGCGCACAGTGCTTGGAAACAACTACTGGAACTTCCTTCGTGACGTATTCACCCTCGATCTAAGCCCCTACGATTACATCATCACCGACTTCGAGCCCATCACCGCCTGGGCTGGGCGCATCCGGGGCAAGACAGTCATCAGCATGGGTCATCAGCCAGCGTTCGACCATCCGGTTCCTGTGGTCAATCGAGACTTCCGAACGGCGCTGGTCATGAAATTGTTTGCGCCCGGCAACGTGCGCATCGGTATGCATTGGGACAAGTTTGATGCACCCATCCTGCCGCCCTTGCTGAATGAAGGGTCGGGGCCGGTAACCAAGCAAGACCGCAAAGTGCTCGTGTATCTGCCCTTTGAGTCTCAAACAAAAGTTCGCGAATTACTGTCGCAACTAACTGACTTCGAGTTCTATATTTACTCGCCCGGCTCTGAGCACAGCACCGTCGGCAACTTACAGCTGCGTCCCCCATCGCTGGCGGGCTTTCAGGCAGACCTCCACGACTGCTCTGCGGTGATCTGTAACGCCGGCTTTGAGCTATCCAGTGAGTGTCTATCCCTCGGCAAGCGCCTGCTGGTAAAGCCCCAAGAGCGGCAGATGGAGCAAGCGTCAAACGCCCTTGCGCTTCGGCAACTTGGATACGGCGCGGCAATCGAAGAACTGGATGCCGCTGCAATTCATAACTGGCTGACTCATGACTCCCCTGCACCACGGGTGCAATTTCCCGATGTAGCAAAAGCCATCACAAGCTGGCTAGAAGCGGGTGATTTCAAAGACGCCGCTCTGAACGCTCTGTCGGAGAGTTTGTGGCGGGAAGTCAAAGTGCTTTCGGCACAGCCACCGACGGTAACTGAGTGAGCGATATTAGGGGTGGCCTACCGCAGTTAGAACTCCGCAGATAAACCGGCCTTGCCCGCTTATCCAGCAGAAGCGCTTTTAATCGACTACTACATTTCTTATGTTTAAGGCGACGAAGTGTTGGGGCTGTCTATCGTAATGGATATCAGCATCAACACTCGCCTTAGTAAGAAATCACCGTAAAGCGATTCGGGGCGGCCTCAACAGTGACCCCATTGCTGAAGGTGACGGTTCGTGTGGCGGTACCGAAGTTATAGACCACGTAGCTGGTTTGACCTCGATTGTTGAACACCATAGCTGCGGGATAGTCGGCTGTGATCTCAAGGGTTCCCGACTGCAAATGCCCCAGGCTTTGCAAGGTATGAATCCAGTGATAGGTGTGTGCTCGACTACTACCCTCCTCGGGCACATAGGCGCTGAGGCTGTTGTAGTCTGAAATTGCCGCCTCGGCATCGGTCATCGACCATAACCCCCACCAAATATCCCCCCACTGATCATCGGGCAACCCAGAGGGTTTAATGTTGTTCGATTCCGCGAGCCCCAACTGAACGTAATCAGCCATGTAATCGGCGTACTGGCCAACGTGCATGACCAGCGGGTTAAGGGGCAAACCCTGTATTCCTAGGATGTGCGCAAAGGCTGGGCTGAACCAGGTCGAAAATGCAGAGCCATCACCCCAGATAATGGATGTGGTGATGCGATCGTAGCCAGCGGGGAAGTTATCCGATGCGCGTCCTGGGTTTTCGTAACCATCGATGTTGTTCCAGTACTCCCAGTAAGTAGCGGCGGTTGACGCATGCAGGTAGGTGCCCCGCTCAACCAGATCCTGTCGACCGGTGACCAATCCGTAGAGCACGATTGCACCGTAGGCGTTGGCGGCCTCCGATGTTGATTCGTTATTGTTACCGCGTACAAAGTTTGCAGGCCCAGACGCCCACGAAAATCCGTTTGCGGGGTCAAAGTTCCGTGTCGCGGGGAACAGCGGGTCGTCGTCATCCGCCGCGTAATCTCTGATCAGTAACTCAACCATGGGTCCGTATTGATCGGGGCCACACCACGCTGGATCCTGACGGCAGACCTCAGCCGCAGCGCGAACGAAGTAACCATAGTGAAAGTGATGATCATTAAGTTGCTGATGCGCAGCGAACGATTCTTCCATGCCAAGCAGCGTGTTCCAGTCGTCGTCATAGACGAAATACTTCTCGCTATCTAACTGACCTGCTCGCTCGGCGATAAACCAGTCTTCGAGCTCAGACTTCAGCCATCGCGTGAGTGTTTGCGCGGCATCAGTCATACCCATCATGTCAGCAAGTGCTGCGACCTCAGCAACGCGCCCGTAGCGCTTACCGGACCAATAGGTATCCGCATAGGTGTTCCATTGGGTGTTGCCCTGACTCACAAAGTCGTCGATGAGCGAAGTCAGTTTTGACACGTCGAGCGCATCGGGCAGCGTAGGTAATGCAGGCAGCACGCCGACTGATGGCAGCTGATAACTGAAGGCATCGGTCTCGCGAAACTTGATAACGCCGCGCGCACTGCGAGTTTCATAACCCGAATTACCATCACTGCCATCACCGTCTTCGACGCTTCGCTTCCAGTGCAGCGGATGCAAACCCGCTAGGGTTGTGACCGCTTGTCTGCGCTCGTCGAGATATTGTCTGCTCACCGTCACCGAGTAATCCGCAGGATCAACAACGTAATCAATCTCAACCGCCGACACGACATCACGAGCATGGCGCTCGAACATCTCAACATCCGCAGCATTTGGTGTTTCTTCATTGAAGGGTAGCCACGTCAGCGTGAACTCGCGTGTGGCGTTTTGAATAGCTATTTCATTACTGGCGATATCGAGGAACTGCGTCTGTCCCTCGCCGGTGAGCAAGAAGTAATTTCGATTGCCAGCGACGTCAGTCCACACGCCCAAACTGTTATCGCCTTGAAAAAATATCCCTTTTTCACCGCCATCGGCGCGTAGTGTGCGCAGGACCGGCTCGCCATCAAAGGCCTTGATATAGACATAGGGCGAACCATGCACAAAAGTCGCGGTCATGGCAGTCTCACCGGCGTGTTGCCACTCTACCGTCACGGCGCCATCACTATGATCGTGCAGCAGGGCGCTCATTTGTCGATAACTGGAATGCCCAATGGCAACGCCGTCGAAGACTTCACTGAACGGACTCGGAATGGCGTAGCCAAAGCCATTGTCGGGGGAAGCGGCCAAACCTGAAGGAATGCCCATCGCGCGAAAACCACGATCGGTAATCCGCGCAGTGATCGGATCAGGGGTGATATAGGCGGCGCCACTCGCGTCGTCAATCTGCATCTCACCAAGAAACGGAATCGAGCCCCACCACCGATGGGACGGCGTCGGTTTGTCAGCAGCCGGTCCAGTCAGCTTGGGCAGCAGCGGTGTCGGTGTGCCAATCGGCACACCTGTGGCCTCATTGCAGCCTGCAATCCCAGGCTCAACGACACCGGCGTTGTAGATCCAGTTGCCGTAGTCGACGACGCAGCGATAGCTTTGCGGATTGATGGTGTCAGAGACTGTTCCCGCGCCGTAGGACGTCAACGCGTAGTCAACCGAGGGGCCTGGCGCTGGCTCCCCAGCCTCGCCACTGAAACGCACATTGTCGATTCGAAATACCGTGCCGTTCGACTCGCTGGCCCAGATCACAAGGCCCGTGTTCACTTGATCTAAAACAAGCCCCTGGGCGCCCAGTGACGCCAGCGAAATCGTCACCTCTTCCCAGCCCGATGCCCCTCTTTCGCCCAGCGCTTGATCGCCGGACGTACAGGGCCAAAAGCAATCGAGCTTCATCGTGATTTGGCTGTCGCCACTGATAACTCTGACATCAAAGATCAAACTGGCGAACTGGCTGACATCAACGGGTTCGGCTGAGCTGATAAAAACTCCGGCTAAGCCATTGGTACTAGCGTGTTCGATTTCCAGAACATCGCCACGCTCGGCGTCTGAGACGATTTGCCAGTCAATGCTCGGGCAGCCAACACCTCCATCGTTATTGCACTCGCCAAAGTCGAGCGCCTCATCGAAGGCATTGACCCCACGATTCCACTGAGGACCGATCTCGCCTTCGGCAAAGACGACTAGGGTTTCGGAGAGGTCATCAGTCGCTTCCACAATGACGGTGCGGGTCGCGGTTGCGCTGTTGCCCGACAAATCGGTTGCACTGTAGGTCAAGGTGTAAGTGCCCGGAGCACTCCCCACGCTACCAATCGTCTCAACAGGCAGGTCCCCATCAACGTCATCGAAGGCAGTGGCACCAAGGTCATTGAACACCAAACCTTGCTCGTGCTGCTGTTCGCTGGATCCAATCAGCGTAATGACTGGCGGCGTTGTATCGATGATGATCGGCGAATCGCCGCCACCATCACCCACGACGCTCTGCAGCATCGCGAGGAGATACATGAAAGTTAAGCCAGCACCCATTCTAAAAAAACCTAGCGTTTTTGGAGTTATTGCGGCGCGTCAGGTATCGACCACCGGGGGCGCAGATTTCAGCACAGCCGGGATCGATACACACGGTATTAATGCGAGGGATAAACCTTCAAAAAGGCTATTTTCCCCGGGCAGTCGCCCTTTTTGGCTTAACGGGGAACTCCCCTTCAACATAGAACCACTGGCCGTTGAGTCGAACAAAGTGACTCACCTCATGCAGCCGATGTCCTTTACCGTTGATTTTGTAACGTGCAACAAACTCTACAAGCCCTTTCTCATCGGAGGCATCGGCACCGCCCTCTTCTGTTCGCTTTATCTGAAGTCCGAGCCAGCGCTGCTCTGAATCCAACGCTAACGTTTTGGGACGTTTAGCGGGATGCCAGGTATCGAGCAGGTAGTCGGTATTCATTACGACAAATGCCGAGTAGCGCGACCGCATTAGTTGTTCGGCGGTCCCAGCACATCGCCCCGCGATGACCGGTTCACAACACAGCGCAAACTCCGCCTTCGCACCACAGGGGCATGGATCGTCGCTTTCCATCACAGGGTCAAAAATGGCTCTGGTAAAAAACGCGCCAAGCACTAATCAGTAATACGCCGGCGATTAGGGATGCGATGATCATTGCTGCGATAACACTCACGGTTAGATCGGGGTAGTAAGCATAGCTAGTCGCAAAGCTGATGCTTAGAAAGGTTGGGTAGGCAAAATACACCACCGCCACTAGCGCCCCCAGCCCGATCGCAGCCAATATCTTTAGTTTCAGATTACGGGGGGATTGATGGGTGGACACGGACACACCCCTGCGTAACTCGCCTCGCACCACTTTATACAGCAATAAAAGTAGGCCGAGAGGCGCACATAAGGCAGACCAGCTGGCGAGCTGTGCGCCAAGCGGTGCGGCGGCTGGCACCGGCGTGAGCCCCAAAGCTAGGTTTGTCACCGCCGTGGGGAGCTCCCCCTGTGCGAGCCCCGACGCGTTCGTCAGTACCACCACGGTCTTTCCTTCTACTGACCCTTCACCCAAACCCTCACCCGACTCTTTACCGGATCCTTTACCGGATCCTTCACCCGACCCTTTATCCGACCCTTTATCCGACCCTTTATCCGACCCTTTATCCGTCCCTTTATCCGTCCCTTTATCCGTCCCTTTATCCGACCCTTTATCCGACAAGTCACCCGGCACGATGGTGGCCAGCGCATAAAAACCCGGGGTCAATCCCGAGTGTGCGAAAACAGTTTTGGAATGACTGGTATCGCTAAACCAACCATAGCCATAACCCCAGGGCTCGGCGAAGGGCAGTATCTCTAAAGGGCTGCTACCGCCCACGGGTACAACCCGGGGATCGTTAGACCGGACCGCCTCAACATAGCGAGCCAAGTCGTCAATGCTTGCCCAGATACCCCCAGCACCGATCATCCGCCGATTAGGCGCGAGTGCAGGGATCGACTGCTCGGGTGTCTGTTGTGCAACAGGGAATCCAAACCACAGGGTATAACCCGTCGCCGCCGGGTGATTCCGCACTGCTGAAGTACCCACAAAGCTGTGGTTCATGGCGAGTGGCTCAAAGATCCGCGCGTCGAGCGCTTCTTCAAACGATCTTTCATCGAGCATTTCGATGAGATGGGCGAGGACACCATAATTGGCATTAGAGTATTGAAATGTCGCACCGGGTTCTGCGTGAAGTTGGGCATGTTGTAGCGAGGTAATAATTGC
>CBFHHJ010000004.1:0-9143 GCA_965655505.1 Luminiphilus sp. | reverse complement strand
CCTCAGGCCCAAGCACATCATCATCGACTGACGCGAAGCTATTGCCGTGCAATGTCGTTAAACCACTCCGATGCGTGATCAGTTGGTTAACCGTAATGGCGTCCGAAACGCGCTTATTCGCCGTGCGAAAATTTGGGAGGTATTGGACCACCGGCGCATCCAGATCAACCTTGCCCTCTGACGCTAATTGAAGCATCACGAGCGCAACAAATGACTTGGTAATGGAGCCAATTTGAAACACGGTTTCCGTCGTAACGGGCTGATCATCGGGGCCCGAAATGCCATAGCCTCGGGCAAGCACCGTCTCACCATTTTCTACGATGGCCACCGCCAAACCCGGCACGCTGGTTTCAGCTTGTAAGGCCATTACTTGTGAGTCAAATGCCGCCACATCGAAATCTCGAGAGGACGCCTGAACCTGCCCGACGCGGACGAACATGCAAACAAGTATAAAAGCGGCGAGCAGTGCGAAAACGAAGGAGCACAGTGTTCGATACGATTTAGAAGAAACATCGTGTCGACATCCAAAATGAGCAGCGATAACGGTTCCTTGGAAACGACGAGCGTTTAAGCAGAATGCCCGCCATTAAAGCAGAAACCTTAGTGGTAGTTGAGAACGCCGCCGGATTTGCTTGATAAATGTCGCAGGAGTGGCTGGCTCTGCATACTGAAGCGGAGAGTATTCACGCGGCGCTAGCATGCCACATGCCTTTGGCTGCCTATCCAGCGGCAGCAAGCTCCTTTTGAATCAGAAAGTCAGCAACCTTGAGCATATTGGCGTGACTGCCAACCTTTCGAGCACTGATTCGGTACTTACCGTTGACCATGAGCTCGGGGGTACCGGTCATTTTGGCGGCTCGCGAACGCGCATCCGCTTGACGAACTAGGGTATTCACTCCAAAAGCATTAAAGGCCTTATCAAACTCTTCGACTTTCACACCATTGGTAACGAACAACTCGCGGATAGCCGCCTCAGAGTTGAGAGGATTTCGGTCAACCTGTAGTGCCTTGAACAAAGCCAAGTGAATCGGGTCGATAACATCGAGGGTCTCTGCAACGAAGTACGCTTTCGCATGTAACTGCATCGCGCTGTTCCACACGGCCGGTGACCGCTGCAGTTTGACGCCCTCGGGTAAAGATTGCTTCCAAGGTGACATGACGGCCTCAAATGAGTAGCAAGCGGGACAGCCATAGCGGAAGAACTCGGTCACAATCACCTCATCGGCAGGCCCGACTCGAATAGCTGGCTCGATAACGTCATAGTGCTCGCCCTGCTGCCAGGGAGCCTCCGAAGACTCAGCAAAAGCTGGTGCCTGTGAAAGCAATGCGATCACAATTGCTGGCAGAACCGGAAACAAACGGGCGAGATTTCTCAAAAAACCATCCTCAAGTGGGGTGTGCATGGCTTTGACTATCTTCTTGGCGCGTTGTTCCCCAAACGTAGCGCCAAAAATTACTGTTTTAGAAATCCACGCAGGTTTCGACCGCGATGTTGTTCCCATATTGGTGTTTAGCCGAGCATAGTAAAGATCGAATACACTCAGCCGGTGCCTCGACTCGACAAACACATCAGTAAACTCACCGGTGTACCGCGCAGATCGGTGCGGTCGTTACTCGCCCAGCACCGAATTTCCGTAAACGGCGTGCTTGCGACCGATATTGCCCAGACGATCAACCAATTCTCGGTCATCACACTCGACAATGTGTGTTTGCCGGCAAAGTCCGCGCACTATGTGATGCTCAACAAACCCAAAGGCGTGGTCAGCGCGACCCGGGACGATAAACACCGCACCGTGATCGACCTGCTCGATCTGCCGTTTCGGAACACACTGCACATCGTTGGTCGTTTGGACATTCAATCGACCGGACTCATCCTGCTGACCAATGACGGGCAGTGGTCACGGCGTTTTTCGCTGCCAAACAGTAAAGTCTCCAAGCATTATCGGGTCACCACCGAGCAAGTCATTACCAAAGAACAGGTCGCAGCATTTCATGCAGGGATATTCTTTGCTTTCGAAGGAGTGACCACCGCACCGGCAGAAATCCGGCTGATAGACCAATACAGCGCCGATATAACGCTGACCGAGGGGCGCTATCATCAGATTCGACGAATGTTCGGGCACTTCAATAATCGGGTGTTGAGCATTCACCGATATGCGTGCGGCCCCTACGACATATCGACCCTAGCACCGGGAGAATATCGGCAGTTCACACCCTCAGCGTAACGCTGCCTTGAGATCTGCGTTGCGCACAACAGCGCGGGACAGGGTCCAAAAGCGCCCCCCTAATAAAACTGCCGCAACGACAAGCCCAGCGACGAAACCGCTCCAAACCCACTGCGGATCCAACCGCCACACGACCGCGGCCATAAACGCCAATGGAAAAGCGATAACCCAGTAAGAAAACGTCGTCATGAGCATGGGCAACCGGGTGTCTTTGTATCCGCGCAGTGCACCCGCCGCGCCAACCTGAAGTCCGTCTGCCACCTGGAAAATCGCCGCCATCAACAACAGCGAAATCGCCACCTCAATGACGTCAGGATCTGGGGTGTAGAGCTTTACCACGTGCTCACTGGCAACGATCAGCGTTGATGCCGATGCAACCATGGCCACGGTGCACAGGATTATGCCGATAATCCCCGAACGACGGGCCTTATCTGGCGCGTTGCGCCCCAGCCAATAACCTACACGCACGGTGGTGGCCGCGGAAATGGCCATTGGCACCATGAACGTCGTTGACGCAAAGTTAATGGCAACCTGATGGGCTGCAGACACGTGCGCACCAAGAGTGCCCATTAACAGGGAAACCGCGCTGAACAGGCCGGATTCGGCGGTAACGGTTACGGCAATGGGTACACCAAGCCAGACAATCTCTTTAATGACCGAGGCCTCTATGCGAGCGGAACCGACGAAGATTCGGAATTTCCGATAATACGGCGAGGCCACCATATAACCGCCTAGCATGGCGAGAATAAGCCACATGGTAATCGCGCTGGCGACGCCACAGCCGACAGCGCCCAGCGCAGGCGCGCCCAACTTGCCGTAAATAAAGACCCAATTGAGAAACACATTGCACACCAAGGCCAGCAATGAGCTGAGCATCACCGGTTTACTCCTCCCCAACCCCTCATTGGTAAACCGCAAAGCGAGGAAGACGAAAATCGCGGGCGCGCCCCACGCCATCGCAGCCACATAACCTGCAGTGGCATCACGAAATGAGCTGTCGATTCCCAGAAATGCCAAAAACGCCGGCACGCCATAATGCGCCAACAGAAAGACTGGCACGGCCAGCAGGGCGCCCAAACACATAGCATGCTGGGTATAGCGACCGATCAGATGTTCATTTCCCGCGCCCATGTGGCGGGCCACAATGGGCGAGATGGCCATCATCAAACCGAGTACGACCATAAACAGTAGAAGCCAAACGCTGCCTCCAACCGCAACCGCCGCCAGTGCTTCGGCACCGAGTTTTCCCGCCATAATTGCGTCGGCAAACTGCATCCCGGCAATCGCCAGGTTATTGACCACTAACGGGCCCGCAAGCCGCAGCAGGGCCCGCGACTCAACGGCGTAGTTTGCAGGGGTGCTGCTTTGTGGTGCGGTGATATTCATCAGGGCGCGGATGATGCCACGGAAGTACCGATCACCACACGCGCAAATTAATCTGGAACTCATCAAGACAGTGGCGGCTGCCATCCCGATTAGGTCGTACAATTGGGTGATGGCCTTCCCCGAATACGACCAGCTCTACGACATGGCTTGCGATCGCAAAGGCGGCAAGACTGCGCTCGAATCAATGATGCCGCGGGTTGCAAGCAAGCGCCAACTCACCAAGCTGAGTGCCGATCGGTATTTGGCTGAATTCACTCGCAAAGTCTTTCAGTCGGGGTTTGTTTGGCGCGTGGTCGACCAGAAGTGGCCCCAGTTTGAAGAGGTGTTTTGGGGCTTTGATGTGCCCAAGCTCCTGATGATGCCCGATGATATGCTCGAGCGTAAGGCCCAAGACCCCGCAATCATTCGTAACTACAGCAAGGTCAAAACGGTGCGCGCCAATGCTGCAATGATCGCCGCTACCGAGCGCCAAGAGGGCAAAACCTTTGGGCAATTCATCGCTGACTGGCCCAGTGATAATGTCATTGGTCTGTGGCAACACCTCAAGCGTGAGGGCAGTCGTCTCGGGGGGAACACCGGCCCATTCGCGCTGCGCACCCTCGGTGTCGATACGTTTTTGCTAACCGCCGATGTGGAGGGCTTTATGCGCCACCATGAGATCGTCGACTCCGGCATCGAAAGCAAGCGCGCCCATGCCGCCGCGCAGGCCTATTTCAATTGGCTTCGCGATCAATCCGGACGGAATCTTTCTGAACTCAGTCGCCTAGTGTCTTTTTGTTATGGGCAAAACCGAGTCGGGTGACTACGTCTACTGGGATGGCTAAGACGGCCATTCACAAAGCTCTCGCAGGACCGACGTGGCATAAGCACCGCGGCCAAGACTGAAACGCAGCACAATGCCACCCTCAATGTCCTCGCTGACCAGATCACGAACCGCCAGACGGAAACTCCGCGTCCCCTGCTCTACTCGCGCTTTCGCCAGTGCTTTTTGCCATTTCTCAGGCCCAAGTCCAGAGCCATCACCCGCAAGAATACCCGCGGGGTGAATATCCATCTCAGCGCAGCGACGCTGTAGATCAGCGTCAATTTCGTCTACTTCAAATACGCTGGCCGAGCCATCGAGATTGGCGATATCGCCCGCAACAAATTGATTCCAGGTGTTGTCTTCAACCCGTTGCGAGAGGATGTCATTAAAAAGCAAAGAGCGAATCGTCGATATGGCCATGCCGCGCTTATCACGGGACAGGCGCTTGCCTGCCGCCCAGTCATTGGCAAGGCGCAGGTTGCCACCACCGCGGCCAAAGCGCTGTTCACCGAAGTAGTTGGGCACACCGTGCTGACGGATCTCATTGATTCGCTGCAACCAAGCACTGCCATCCAGCTGTGATTCTGAGCGCAGCACAATTCGAAACTGGTTGGCTTTGTGAGCACCCCGGCGCAGTTTGCGCAGATGCCGATTCACCTCAACGATTACTACACCTTCGGCGACAAACCCCTGCCAATCCGGGGAATGCCAACGAGGCACGCTAAACCACTGGGAGGTGATTGCGTGTCGGTCCTTTAACCCCGAATAACCGACGTCACGAACCGGCACTTCAGCGTACTCGGCTAACTGCCGGGCAACCCATTCGGTGTTGGCGCCGGTTTTTTCAATAAACAGGTAATCGTGCTCGCCGTCGCCGCTGCATGCCCAGCCAAGTACTTCGGTGACCTGAAAGTCGTCGGGAGTGGCGCGAAGAACGACGGACTGTATGGGCTCACCGTGGGCTCGAGCCCAATTTGGCAGGGGTCGTTCAGAGGGTTTGTTTTGCGTTGTAACCATGAAGGAACCCGCTACCTAACGTAAACGACGCGCTCGAACGCTGCGCCCCTTCACCTTGCCGTTCGCCAAGTAATTCATCGCCTGACGCAATGCCGATCGGGTGACAGCCACGTAACTACTGTTGTCAAAAATTGAAATCTTGCCAATTTGATCGCCGCTGAGACCTGCATCTCCCGTCAATGCGCCGAGGATGTCGCCGGGACGCACCTTTTGCTTTCGCCCCGAATCCAGCTGAATGGTGAACATGCTGCCTTTCAACTCGTAATTGGGGTCGCGATCGAGTGAGGGCAACACATCGCAGGCACAGGGCTGTCGCTGATAATCTTCAATCGCTCGGATCCGCGGAGCTTCAGCGGGAACAACAATACTAAATGCTTTGCCCAGTTCACCTGCTCGCCCGGTTCGCCCTATCCGATGGACGTAAACCTCGGGGTCCCTTGGCAGCTCATAGTTCACCACCATCGCAAGCGCCTTGATATCAAGCCCCCGGGCAGCGACATCGGTAGCCACGAGCACCGGACAGCTGTCGTTGGTCAATTGCAGTAACACCTGATCCCGCTCCCGCTGCTCAAGGTCACCGTGAATTGCCCGTGCTTCGATATCGTGTTGTCGCATAAAGTCGGCAACTTCCGCGCATTGCTTTTTGGTATTGCAGAACACAATAGCGTTCGCGGGTCGGTAATGCTCGAACAGCGCCAGTAACGTTGTTTGGCGCTCGTGCTTGGCAACCTCGAAAAACAACTGCTCAATCACACCCTCGTCGTGGGCGACATCATCAACCGTCACCGACGCGGGATTTTGCTGAATCCTGCGGCTGATTTTTTGGATATCCTCAGGGTACGTCGCAGAGAACAGCAGGGTCTGCCGCTTATCGGGTACACCGCTGATGATCTGCTTCATTACGTCGGCAAAGCCCATATCGAGCATTCGGTCGGCCTCATCAAGCACCAGCACTTTGACGTCCGCCACGGACAGGCTCCCACGACTCAAATGATCCTGAATGCGACCCGGCGTGCCCACAACAATGTGAGCGCCGTGTCCGAGTGAATCCCGCTGCGGGCCAAAGGGAACGCCACCACAGAGCAACACGACCTTGATGTTGGGCATCCGACTGGCAAGGCGGCGAATCTCCTTGCCCACCTGATCGGCAAGTTCGCGGGTTGGACACAACACGAGGCTCTGCACGCCGAAAAATCGGGGATTAATGTTGGCCAGTAAGCCGAGCGCAAACGCGGCGGTTTTGCCGCTGCCGGTTTTCGCGCGCACCACGACATCGCGGCCCGCCAAAATGAGGGGCAGACTCTGGGCCTGTACCGGCGTCATCTGTGCGTAACCAAGGGCTTCCAGACCTTCAAGCTGCGCGGGCGAGAGGGGCAGACTGGAGAACGACGTAGAGCTCATGTGAGAAACCAGACCATAAAGACAGTAGCCGGCACCATACCAGAGTACACCTGCCCAACTATGAATCTGTGCCCTTAACAGGCTCAGGTTATGACATTAACTTCCGCACGGCGGCAATGGCCCGAGACTCGGGTACGTTGGAGGCAGTCTCAGCAAAAGCCTGCGCCACGTCGTCGGGGGCATATCCAAACTTACGCTGGGACGTTTTCAAGTTGATGGGCTGATCGTCGAGCAGGAATTCGTGCATACGGCCATAGTCGAGACCTGACTGCAGCCTGAACAACTTCTGGCCAATACCACTCAACTCATTGAACTGTACAAGCAACCGGTCCGGGATCCGCTGGATAGGCACTGCTTCACGGCCGCAGGCGGCCGCGATGCCCGATAACAAGCCATCCCAGGTCATCCAAAGATCACCGATTGGCGCTGCAGAACTCCGCTTTGGCAGCGACAGCGCACCCGCAGTCGCACGACCAACATTAGCTGCAGAAATCACAACCGTGCCGCCCCGTGGCGCAAACAGACGAGGCGTAGTTCGAGCAAACTGAACCAAGGGGCGCCATTGAGACTCTGCGCCGCGGGCGTCACCAAAAACCCACGGAATCTCCAACACCGACATGATGAAATTCCCCTTCGCAACGTCTAACGCCATTTCCCGCTGCGCAACCCGCGACGCGATGTAGGGGTGGTGGGCCGCCAAACCGATTTCAGGCCGCAATCGGTCGAGGGTTGAGAATACTGAATTGAGCAAAGCAACCCGCTCGACCCCGGCAGCGGCAGCCGCTTCAAGTATTGGCTTAACGCGAGTCACATTCTCGTGATGATAGAACGCCGTGGGGTCGCCCTCTGGGGGAACGCGCTCGTCTACACCGGCGGCGAAGACCAGATTATGATGCTTGCCCAGCATTGTCCGCCATTGCACTGGCGTGGTCGTGTGGATGTCACCTTCCAGAATCCGCACGCCTCGCGGCAGCAATTGCTTTGCGCGGGATTTTGAGCGACTCAGTGCAGAAACTTGGTGTCCCGCCAATTGCAGCGCATCGATAATGTACCGGCCGAGATACCCCGTGCCGCCTACCACTAGTGTCTTCGGCTTATTCACCCAGTTAACTCCAAATATCCAACGCTAAAGACGTTCCGCAACGGGACGCCATGGTGGGCAGACTGACTGAAGTGGGGATAGCAACGCAATGGATCCTAATACACCGTTAGCAGATCCTGGTCGTCGAACAACACCAGACCCT
Source organism: Luminiphilus sp. (assembly GCA_965655505.1). GTDB lineage: Bacteria > Pseudomonadota > Gammaproteobacteria > Pseudomonadales > Halieaceae > Luminiphilus. The sequence continues at coordinate 1,065 of CBFHHJ010000004.1, read as the reverse complement.
GCTCAGAAAACTGGGTCAGTTGCTCGTCAGAGGGGAACGTAAAGTAAGAACCAGCTTCCTGGTGCTTTTCCAGATCGTCCGCGCAATGACCATGTGGGCGCTTCAATTCCCCCTCGGCAATCCGATGGATCGCGTCAACCATGCTGCGAATTCCGGGCTCATAGAGGGACCAAACATTTGCTACATAGCTTTGATCGCGTCTCACCATCTGGTTCGACCGATGAATTTGCTCGCCGGTATCAATCGTGGCATCGGTAATCCAGTGCAGGGTACTACCGATCAACGCCTCCCCCGCAAGCATGGCCCAAAACGTCGGCATTACGCCGCGATACGCCGGCAGCAAGCCCGAGTGTAAGTTCATCACGCCCAAAGGAAACACATCAATCGCGGGTTGTTTCAGAATCTTTCCGAAACGGATGGACAAAGCCAGATCAAAGTCACCCTCATGCAGCAGCGCGCGCCCTTCGGGAGTGTTAACGTGATTTAAGGGCGAATCACTGACCTGGTAACGATTCCCAAGCGCTTCGAAACCCAACAGACTATCGTGGCCAGCACTAGCCCGCGCGTCCACCGCAGCCAACAAACCCGCCTCAAATTGCTGAAGGTCTCGCAGTGCCAAAGCGGCGGCACTGCCACTGCGACCCACATGGCTGCTATGAAACAGCGCAACCGAATGTTGGGACATTGCTGGCAACAATCGGTTTACCGCATTCAGCGCATAGATATCTCGGTTATAAAGTACGGCGATTTTCATAGAATGCACTCTGAGGCGACCGCCTCCTATTACCGTCTGTCCACTGGTCGAACATGGTGGTTTTCAACCCCCCCACACCGAGGCTCAGCCTAACTACCGCTTAAATTTAAACAAGGTCGCAACCGACCGACACACACGCAACTACACATACAGCTATACAGACGGCTATCCAGACATACATAAAAAAAGGGGGCCGAAGCCCCCAATAGATCTCAGGGTTATTAGCGCTTAGAAATCGTAGATCACGCGTGCGTACAGACGACGACCGTTGAAGCCCGCAGGAGCGAACTGGCTGTACTGGTTACCAACAC
>CBFHHJ010000003.1:11666-53312 GCA_965655505.1 Luminiphilus sp. | reverse complement strand
AGACTGCAGGTAACCATCAGTGCCGGCAGGTTCAAGACCGTACTGGGTAAACTGCGAGGCGATGTATCGAGCGACGATCTCGAATTCGGGGGATCCAGCACCGCGCCCTTTCAGAAAATCATCTGCAAGAAACTCGATGTGAGCCCTCAGCCGGTTTTGATCGGGCTGAAAGTCAGATTGTCCATTTGCGCTGAGCGTCGCCTCTGAAAAGGCGGGGGCAGTCGATAATGTGGGTAATAAAAATAAAAAACAGGCCATTGTGCGAATGGCAGTGTTAACGCTAAGCATGAAAATTCCAAAAATTGAGAAAATTTGGGCGCTATTGGGAGTTGTTGAGAAGCTAATACGCGAAAAGCGCACGCGAGTGAATGGCGCCGTGAAGCACTTTATTTTAGTAACAATGCTGTCGTCAGTCTTGGGCCTAAGCGCCCAAAAACCCGACAATATTACCGTTTTGTTACATTCCACTGAATCGCGAGCCGATCGATACGCAGGTTCGATGACAATCGTAACGATCACAATCAGGCACTAAGGCCTGCAAAAGAAGGCTAAACTCGTAGCCCACTCAGCATCGACAGAATCATTGATCATGCAAAGAGCAACTGTAAAGACCTTCCTCGGGCGCGCTGTACTAGCGGCAAGCCTTATCGGCTGCTCCGTCGTGACAAACGCGACTGAGCTCAGCGTCTTGGGTGGCTTCCAGTTTAACTCTGATCTGATTGTGGCCGAGGATGCCGGCACTGAAGCGCTGCAAACCACATCTGCGCAGCCGGGCTCGGACATCAGCGTTGATAATGGCGCCCACGTCGCGCTAGCGATCGACTTTGCAACGTTACCGGATCCGACCGACCGGATAGGCCTCTACCTCAGTCGTCACGAGACGGAAATTGGCGCGAATGCGGGTTTATCTGATGGTGATATGACGGTAACGCACATTCACTTCACTGGCTCGAAGCTGTACCCAATGGGTGCCTGGGAAAACTTCGCGACTGCCGGCATCGGCGCCACGCTGTTGGAACCCAACGACGTCACGCTGCAGTCAAGCACAGAGTTTTCAATCAACGTTGGGGGTGGCACCCAGTACAAAGTCAGCGATTCACTGCTGATCCGGCTCGAAGCGCGATGGCTGCCGATCATTGGCAGCACGGACGTCGCGGGCATCTGCGGTAGAAGCTGCGTGATCGCGTTTGACTCGAGTATTTATAACCAGTTTCAACTGAGCGCGGGCTTTTCTCTCCGCTTCTAGTCCGACTAACTCGTTCGGATTGCTGGTTCGGATTGTTAACCTCGCCTAACTAATTCGCCTGTCTAGTTCGCCTATCTAATTCGCACAACTTAATCGGCGAGCAAACTTGACGAGCTAAACTAAGAGCGGCGGTCAGGAGATGTGCTCAAAGGGAGTGGTCACGACGGCCGCTTGTGTTCTTCCGGCTGCCCATGTTCCGCATACCATTGTTCCCACTCCCAAGGAGTGAGAGTTTTTGGAACGCTGCCTCCCAGTGCACGCTCTAAGGCTTTATCGCGCAGGGACTTTTTGCTGTTTTCAGCATAATCGCCGTTCAAATCACTCATCATGTGCTGGTCTTCACCTGACATGGCTTACCCCCCAAAAGAAACATTGCTCCTATAGAGGGTTTACGGCGGAGTCTAGATTACAGATCGGATTGTAAGAGGCTGCAAGCGATCGCACACAGACAAATTATGGACGGTCATAAGAAGCACGCTACCCATGCGCCGTAACCATACCTATGGACCGCGCCTTTCAAGGGCGCCTGTAAACAGCGCCCCAACAGTCCCTGTGAACGATTGCCGACAAACCAACCAGGCTCAAGCCCTCGCTCGCTGCGTGGCTTGGAGCGTCACTGGGGCGAATCAGCACCGTCGGCATCTGCATCAGCAATCCGTGCACGGCGGGCTTCTTCCTCTTCCAACACCGCTTTGATTTCAGCAAGGACGCTGTCGGTATCCGCATCGTGCAGATCAACCTCAAATTCACCGGTTAGTTGGTAATCGGGATGAAGATCCCCGTCCTCAAGCAGAGCCCACATCTCAGCCGCGTAATTCGAGCTGAGGAGCTCCGGCGCAAAGGCGCCGTAGTACTCGGTCATATTGCGCACGTCACGCTCGAGCATGGACTGTGCATTGTTGTTACTCGCAACGTGAACCGCTTGGGGTAAATCGATAATGACTGGACCGTCCTCATCGACCAAAACATTGAACTCGGAGAGGTCCCCGTGAACGATCCCCTCACAGAGCATACATTTGACGTAGTGCATCATCAGTGCGTGATCTTCGCGGGCTTGGTCAGCATCCATCGACACATCATTGAGACGCAGCGCGGCAGCGCCATCAGGATCAGTAATCAGCTCCATCAATAAAACGCCATCAAAGCAGCCATAAGGCTTCGGTACCCGTACGCCAGCACTCGCTAGCTTGTAGAGCGCATCGACCTCAGCATTCTGCCAAGTTTCTTCCTGCTGCTTCCGACCATAGCGGGACCCTTTTTCCATTGCCCGCGCCCGACGACCGCTGCGTACTCGACGGCCCTCGGTGTACTGAACAGCCTTTTTAAAGCTGCGTTTGACCGCATCCTTATAGATCTTGGCGCAGCGAATATCGCCGCCACAACGGACAACAAAAACATCAGCCTCTTTACCGCTCATTAGCGGGTTGATGACTTCGTCGATAATGCCTTCTTCAATCAGCGGCAGGAGCCGCTTAGGTGCCTTCATAGCTGTCTCGTTAGTAAAGCCCGAACGTTAATTCAAACTAAATGTCCCCGCCGAAGGTGCTTAGGCGGGATGAGCGTACCGAAAACGGTCCCATCAACAAATCTGAGCATGCAGGTGAGCAAACAGCCCCACGTCAATCTCGCATTGAGCGGCCTTCCCAGACATAATCGCGCTCCGCTTTATTACCCTCGAGACCCATCTAACAATGAACGACATTCTCGCCACCATAGCAAATGAACTTAATGTCTCTAGAAAGAGTGTGGCATCGGCTGTAGGGCTTCTCGATGAGGGCGCGACGGTACCGTTCATCGCCCGCTACAGAAAGGAAGTTACCGGCGGGCTTGATGATACACAATTACGAAATCTCGAAGCGCGTCTGCGTTATTTGCGTGAGCTTGAAGAGCGCCGCACGGCCATTTTGTCGAGCATTGAAGAACAGGGTCACTTGACGCCGGAGTTGAAGTCGAAATTGCTCGAGGCCGATAACAAAAGTCGCCTCGAAGACCTCTACCTACCCTTCAAACCCAAACGCAGGACCAAAGGCCAGATCGCTATCGAAGTCGGTCTTGAGCCCCTTGCAGACAAGCTCTATTCAACGCCGCAGGAAGATCCTGAGACCGTCGCTGCAGACTTCCTCAATCCAGATAGCGGTATAGAGACAACCAAAGACGCGCTCGACGGCGCCCGCTACATTCTCATCGAGCGCTTTGCGGAGGATGCCGATCTCATACAACGACTACGCAGCCTACTGTGGGATGACGGCTTTCTATGTGCGTCAATGGTGCCCGAGAAGTCGGCAGAAGGAGCCAAATTCAAAGACTACTTTGATCACCGAGAACCTATCAAGAACACTCCCTCCCATCGTGCGCTAGCCATGTTCCGCGGCCGAAGCGAGGGCATACTGAACCTGCGAGTCGCTTTGTCAGAGCCCGATGACGCGTCTACGGAGTCGGGCACAGTAAAGAGGCCTGATCGCTGCGAGCAGATTATTGCGAGCCACTTTGATATCGATACGTCCCATCAAGCCGCCTCGAAGTGGCTAGATGGAGTGGTGAGCTGGACCTGGCGCGTGAAACTCCAGTATCACATCGAGACCGATCTATTCGCACAACTGCGGGAGCGGGCCGAAGATGACGCAATCGGCGTCTTTGCTGCGAATCTAAAGGACTTGCTGCTAGCAGCACCGGCGGGTCCGCGGGCGACAATGGGCTTAGATCCAGGGCTGCGCACGGGGGTTAAAGTCGCTGTCGTTGACGCGACGGGTCAGGTTCTCGATCACACAGCGATTTTCCCAACGGCGCCCCAGCGACGCACCGCGGAGGCAGAAGCCGCGCTTGTAGCGCTCATTCAAAAACATGATGTGGAGCTCATCGCTATCGGCAACGGCACAGCCAGCCGCGAAACCGAACGCTTCGTCGCCGACATGTTGACCCGCTATTCTGATCTTCGAGCCACTAGCGTCATGGTGAACGAATCAGGGGCATCGATTTATTCGGCATCAGAATACGCGTCGATGGAGTTACCTGATCTTGACGTCACTATTCGCGGTGCCGTGTCGATCGCGCGGCGGCTTCAAGATCCCTTGGCTGAATTGGTCAAGATTGAACCCAAATCAATTGGCGTGGGCCAGTACCAACATGACGTGTCGCAGCTTGCATTGTCCCGCTCCCTCGACGCGGTCATTGAAGACTGCGTGAATGCTGTCGGCGTCGATGTGAACACGGCATCGAGTGCGCTGTTGAGCCGCATCTCAGGCCTGACCACCGCCACCGCTCAACAGCTCGTTCAGTACCGCAACGAGCACGGCATGCTCAAAAACCGTAAAGCGCTGATGTCTGTCCCACGCATTGGCGAAAAAACCTTTGAACTCGCCGCAGGATTCCTGCGAGTCATGGGTGGCGACAACCCACTTGATGCGTCAGCGGTGCATCCCGAGTCATACGCAGTGGTCGATCGAATCGCCAAACAATCGGGTCGCCCTGTCGAGCAGCTTATCGGCGATTCAAGCGCAGTCCGCAGCTTACAGCCTGAGCAATTCGTCGATGACAAAGTGGGACTGCCAACCATTAGGGATATTCTTGCCGAACTCGAGAAGCCCGGCCGCGATCCACGTCCGGAATTCCGCACCGCTCACTTTAAGGAGGGCGTCGAGAAGCTCTCTGACCTACAGCCGGAGATGGTGCTCGAGGGTGTGGTCACCAACGTGACGAACTTTGGCGCCTTTGTTGATGTGGGCGTCCACCAAGATGGCCTTGTCCACATCTCTTGCTTGGCAAATCGCTTTGTCAAAGACCCGCGGGAAGTGGTGAAGGCCGGGGATATCGTCAAAGTCAAAGTGATGGAGGTCGACGTACCGAGAAAACGCATTGCACTCAGTATGCGCCTCGACGATGAAGTTCAAGCGCAAGCCCAACGAGGGGACGATGGCAAGCAAAAAACCGAGCGTCGTCCAAAGCGGTCAAATAAGTCAGCTAGGGACAATCGAAAACCAGCATCGGCTCCCAAACCCGAAGGCGCCCTTGTCGCCGCGTTTGCAGCGGCTCAGAAAAAGAGTGGCCGTTAACCCTCGCTGTCATTAGAAACACGAAGTCGAGCTGAAACTTTGTTTCGAGAGCCCACTGCGGCTCACCGTGACGTATTATGGCGCAGGGACCGCCAAAGACCTGTGCCATGAAGACCTTTGCCGAGCAGTACCATGAAAAACTGATTGACCCCAGCGAGTCCCTCGACTTCGTACCCGACGGTGGCAATCTTATTTTAGCGATGGGTGTTGCGCAGCCACCGGCACTCATCAAAGGACTGGCCCACGCGCTCGGCGAAGCGACACGCCGCCCGATGCCGATTTACTACATGCACGGCTCGGAAGTCCTCAGCGAGCATCTGCTCGTTAAAGATATGGTCGACAAAATCATCCCCCGGCCCTTGTTTCTCAGCAATCATGATCGGGCCGGTATCAAGCATTTCGCCAATCCACACACGGTGGAATTTGTGCCCGCTGCGTTTCACCAGGTGGGGCGCATTCTGACTGAGCACATCGACCCCGACTGTTTCATGGCCACCGTCTCGCCTATGGATAAACATGGCTATTTCAGCTTAGGGACCAATCCAGACTACGGTGCATCGGTGGTAAGGAAGGCCAGAAAAGTGGTCTTCGAGGTTAATCCGCAGATGCCTCGCACGTTCGGCGAATGCATCGTGCACATCTCCGAGGTTGACGGCATTGTCGAGAACGATGTGCCCCTCGCGGAGATCGCTGACCATAAGATCACCCCGACGGATCTCGCCATTGCTCAAACAGTGGTCGAGCATATCAACGATGGCGACACGCTCCAGATGGGGGTGGGCGGTATTCCCAATGCAGTACTTGGGCTGCTCAAGAATCACAACGACCTGGGTTTGCACTCCGAACTCTTCAGCCCCGCCATGGTTGGTTTAATCAAGCGCGGGGTAATGAACGGCCGACGCAAGTATTGGATGCAGCACAGGCACGTATTTACATTGGCGCTTGGTAATCGAGAGCTTTATGACTTCTTGGATGACAATCCCTCGGTGCTTGGCTATCCCGCGTCTTGGGTTAACAACCCCACTATTATTCAAAAGAATCCCAATATGGTGTCGGTTAATGCCGCCATCGAGATCGACTTAACGGGCCAAATCAATGCCGAACAAATCGACGGCTCGCCCTTTTCGGGGACCGGTGGCCAGCTCGACTTCGTCCGTGGCGCCTACGCATCCCGCGGCGGCAGATCATTCATCACGCTGCAGTCCACCGCCAAGAATCAGAGCTTGAGCCGGATCGTGCCGCAGCTCAAAGGCGGCGCCGTGACTGACACCCGAATGGATACCCAGTACGTCGTGACCGAGTTTGGCTGCGTTAACTTAAAAGGCGTATCACTGCGCGATCGGGCGAGATCGCTGATTGGTATAGCCCATCCGTCATTTCAAGCGCAGCTCGAGGAACAAGCGCGTGCAGTTGGGTTACTCTAATATCCAACCGCGCCACGTAACTGCGCCTTTCAACGCATTCCCGTGCTTTACATCAACGGGTTGAGACTGGGTAACCGAGCCCATTTTAACGCTGACTGACTCGCCTGCACGCTGCGCCAGCGCCGATGTAGAAACCGTTACTAAAGCGGGGCTAAATATGAAGAACCACCGCAACGCCATCGAAGAACATCTGCACCGAGATAATCACCAGAATCATACCCATGAGACGCTCCATGGCGATTAAGCCACGATTACCCAAGGCTTTTAGCAGAATAGGCGAAGCCAGTAGCACTGCGGCCGAAACTGCCCAGGCCGCAATCAGTGCCGCATTCCAATGCAGCATTCGCGACGGATCACTGTGTACCATCAACATGGCAATTGCGAGCGCTGATGGACCCGCCACCGCTGGAATCGCCAAGGGCACGATAAACGGCTCGCCGTCGGGGGCATCCCCCAACAGGCCATAGGGGGACGGAAAAATCATACGAATGGCGATGAGAAACAAAATTATTGCCCCGGCAATCCCGATGGATTCCTGCCGTAGACCCATAAAGTCCAACACTGCCTTGCCACTCCAGAGAAACAGTAACAGCACCGCTAGGGCAAAAAGTAACTCGCGAAAAATTATCCATTGGCGCCGTTTCGGATCGACATCCTTGAGAACCGACAAGAAGATCGGGACGTTGCCGAGGGGATCCATGACCAAAAGCAAGGTAATAAAAGCACTAACCGCGTTATCCATAGGGTGCCCCAAAAAGTGACCAGATTGGCCATCAAGAATGGACAACCAAATCGAGATTACAATACCGGTTGTGATCCACGCGAATGGATTGCATAGTCGACGGCGTCGCTTTTATCTTACGCGTTCACGAACCCTACAAGGACAATCGTTTGTTCTGGACCCTCCCACTTAGAAGCTTGCTTTGCAGCACCGTGCTCGGTCTTAGCCTGTTGCATTCCGAGGCTTTGAAGGCGCAGGAACCGGCGCCGGCGGTCACGCGCAGCGTCTGTAGCGATGAAGCTGCTTTGCTCGAAGACGTACAGAATCGTGCGGAAAGTCTTGAAGCCGCCATAGCCAACATCAATGCTGCCTTGGCGGGGGAGGGAAATCAGAAGTTCGCGATTGCCGACGTTATCAGCGCCCTCGATTCGAACCCCGGCGAAACCGACGACGAAGTCGATAACTGGCCCGACCAGCTAACCTGCGGTGATCTTCGGGATGAGTATGCAGTGGCCCGCAAAAGCATTGCTGAAAGCTCTGCCAAATTTGAAGTATTGCGCGAAGATTTCTGGAACAAATTACCCCCAAGCGCTCGAGGCGGGCTAAGAGATCTCTTTAAATCGTTCCAGCGACTGCAAGCAAGATTGGCCGCCATAGGTAGCACAGAGAACGGGTCGTTAAGTCGCGAGCAACTCGAAGCAATTTTGTCACCGCAGCTCTCAAGCTTATCAACCCTTCGTTCTGCTTACTCGACGCTGCTGACAACCCTCGACGGCAACGTATCTGCCACTGAGGTAAACACGTGGCTCAATCGCTGGCGTGAATCAATGGCATTGATTGGGACGCTGTCGAGCCCTTCGGAAACAACGCTAAAGACGCTTACTCCCGCTCAACAGGATCAGGTTTACGACGCCTACAGTGGTATGCAGCGTGATGCGAGCAGAATCGCTATCGCGTTCAACCGTATTCGCGGGTATCTGTGGCAAAACAATCATGACCATTTTCTGGCCTCCATGCCGGATTTTGGTGATCGCGCCGAGTTACTGATTGATGAGGCAGTGGCCCTAATCAATGGGTTTAGGTGGTTGTACCTCGACGCTTTGGCAGGAAGCCTAGAAAGCGACCAGGGCAGTTCCGCGGTGCTGTGGCGACTGCTCCAGGGGGCCGAATATTTGCTCGGCCTTGGGTCGTTGGTCTTGCTGGCATTTATCGCCCGTTACATGCGCTCATTCGGCGAAGACCTCCAAGCAAAGTTTGCTGAGGCATCCCGCGGCAAACGGTCTCGAGTGCAACTGGTCAGGCTTTTTGGAGGAATCCCTCGCTGGTTACCCTGGCTAACTGCGTGGTATGGCCTCGATTTCCTTGGGAGTAGATTTGTAAGCTACGAACTGGCTTTGGTACTGCCGCTACTGCCCTTTGCGAAGTTATTTGTTTTATACGGCCTACTCAGTCTTTGCGGCGTGTGGTTTCTGCAGCGCATGATTGAGCTTGCGGGCGCCTATATGAGTGAAGAGCAGGAGGGCGAGATACAAGTTGCCGCCCACCGCTCGGCGACTATCGTGATGTTCCCGTGGCTTTTGAAGGGACTTTATGATTTGGGCATTGGTCCATCACTTACCCTCAAAATTCTGACGTTCGTCACGGTCGTCACACTGCTTGTTGCATTTGGCGTGTTGCTCAAGCCTTGGGCAAAGGAATTTATAAAGGCGCTACAGTACTTTTTACCCGAGCGCTTAGACCCGGTCTGTGACAAGATTTTTGATGGCCGGCGCTTTCTGATCATCGCACCCCTCAGCGCACCAATTCTTGTGGTGATGACGGTTCTCTCGTTTTTGCACAAGATATTTGTCCAGTTTGACTGGTATCGGCGACTCATGGCTCGCAGTTTTCTGCTCCGATCAGCCAACCAAGACGACTCGGCACCCAGAGAGTCAGACGCCGCTGCCTACGAAGACTACCAACGCTGGTTCAATGGCCGCGAGGAACTGGAGTTTCCGTTTATTCGAGGCAGCGTTGCTGAGCAACTGGAGCAAATGATCCGAGCGTGGTGTCAAGATCGTTCGGACGAGAACACGCTGTTGCTCTATGGTGATCGGGGCACCGGGAAATCATCTATTCTTCAGCGAATTTCAGGTCAGCTTTCTGAAGAAGATGTTGATCTGACACTCATCGATGTCCCTGCAAAAACCACTCGTGCGTCGCAGATTGCAGCGCTGCTTGAACCCGCGCTCGGTGTGTCATTACAAGACGGACCCGCAGAATTGATACGTTCCGATGACGAACGCCGGGCGACAGTTGTGATACTCGATAACGCCCAAAATCTGTTCCTGCGGTCAGTGGGCGGTCTCGAAGGCTGGGAGACGTTACTGACACTCACCCGCGCACGGTTGCGCAACGTTTATTGGGTGATATCAATCGACAGCCAAAGCTGGGCATATCTTGCCAACGTGTTTGGACGTCACTATCAGTTCAACACCTTGTTGCAGTGTCGCCCTTGGAGCCAGAGCGATATTCGATCGCTGATTCTCTCTCGCAATCAGCTCAGTGGATTCAAGATCACCTACGATCAGGTGTTGCTGTCAACGCGCGGTCCGGAAGCGGGAAGCCTGCGCAACGCAGAGCAGCTGTACTTCAGCTTACTCTGGGACGCCTGTCGAGGCTGCCCCGGTCTCGCACTAGAACTTTGGTTGAGTTCCTTGGTCGTTCGCCCAAACAACGTGATCGTGGGCCTTCCCGAGGAAACGAATGGCGCCTCACTCGAGCGTCTGGAAGAGGACCGATTCTTCGTTTACGCCGCGCTGATAATGCATGAAAACATGAGCACGACCGAGTTGGTTGAAAGCACTGCCATACCCGAGAGCCGAGTCAGATCCGCCCTGAGAACCGGATTTGAAGTAGGGTTCATCCGCCGCAGCGCTGACCGACGTTATCGTATCGAATCCCTGTGGTATCACCCTATCACTCGCCTCCTTGCACGGAAGAATCTCCTCCATGAATGAAAGTAGCTCTGCGTTGATGGGCGAGTTTTCGATGGTTGTCGATATGCTCGAAGGGGGCAAGCTGCTCGCGCTATTTTTCGGCGTCGTCGGTATTTGGTTTGCTAATTGGGTTCTTCGACAGGTCGGCGAAGGGCTGATGAAGCGGGTACCGTCCCGTCGTTTTATTATCATGCAGTTCCTAACGCTCTCTTCCTTTGTTTTGTACATCGGTGGCGTGGTGCTGCTTATTGTCGGGGTGCTGCAGCCACCCAAGGAATTCTTGCTCGCGATTGGCGGCTCAGCCGCGGTCGCGATCGGCTTTGCGCTGAAGGATATCGCCTCGTCGCTTGTTGCGGGCATTCTTCTATTGTTCGAAAGACCGTTTCAGGTCGGCGACCGGGTCACCTTTGGCGATACCTACGGCACGATCACGGCCATCACCTTGCGCTCGGTACGCCTCCAGACCTTGGATGACAATACCGTCACGATCCCTAACTCCCGTTTTATTACCGATGTGGTGTCCTCAGGGAACATGGGCGCTATGGATATGATGGTGACCGCAGACTTTCATTTAGCACTCGATGCGGACATTGATCGAGCACAGGACATCGTTAGGCAGGTGATTGTCACCAGTCGCTACACCTATCTCAAGAAGCCTGTGGCCTTTGTCGTTCAAGAGGTCGAGATTGCCGAGCGCATTGCGCTTCGATTGCGCGCGCGTGCGTACGTGTTGGACGTCGACTACGAGAAGCCGTTTTTGACTGACATTACCCGACGGACTGCGAAACTGTTCATTGAAGCGGGCATAGAACGCCCAAGCCGCGCTTAGTCATTTCCGGTGCCTTATAGAGCAGATAAGTAGGGCTGAGTAAGTAGGGCGGAGAATTTGCGCTGACTTTTGATCTACCAAGTTGCCCTGGCAATCTACGCCGACAATTTGTGTTTGCAAGGCGCGCTGGCAGGCATACGTTGCCTTTCCTCGAGTCGCCAGACGAGCATGTCGTGAAATGGCATGTGGGGTGTCGCAAAATAATACGCTGAGAGTCCTGTAGTTTTTTATATTGAGGCATAGCCTTCGCGGCGGCTCGTTCAAATAACTCGAAAACAGCACATACATGCGGGCCAGCAATTAAGCCAAGACATGAAGCCCAGAGAGGGACGTCAAAAATGTCATTCAAGCGATTTCAACACAGCTTTTTGCTGGCACTTGTTTTTCCCCTTGCCGCTTTGGGCGCAAAGCTCGAGCCCGGCGAAGAGATCATCAGTCAGGTATTGTCGCTCGGCGTCCCGCCCGCACCCGCTGTCCAGCCAAGTGGCGATGAAAATGAAGGGCGTTACGATCGCCTCGTCATCAAAAACATCAATTTGATCGATGGCGCGGGTGCACCAACTCAAGGTCCTGTCACCGTCGAGATAAGCCAAGATCGCATCGTCGCCATTCACAGCTCGGGGACTGGCTCACTGCACATGGGCGGCAAAGACTACAGCGACGACACTCGGATAATCGATGGAACCGGCAAGTATCTGCTACCGGGCTTTATCGACGCGCATATTCACTACGGCACTCCGACTCATGGACTGACGGGCTCACTCACAGACCCAACCTATGTTGGCAAGCTGTTTCTCGCCCACGGGATTACCACCGTACGAGATGCCGGTTCTTTAATGGGTCTGAACTGGACACTGGACCTTAAGAAACGCAGCGAAGCAGGCGAAATTAGCGTACCTAGGATCAAAGCGCACGCGTTGCTGCCTGAGTCTACGAGCAGCGCTGAGGAGGCGCGAAAATGGGTGCGCGCGGTGCACAAAAAAGGCGCCGACGGCATCAAGTTTATTGGTGGCTCACCCGAAGCGATCAAGGCCGGCATCACCGAAGCCAAGTCCCTCGGCATGAAGACCATGTTCCACCATGCACAGACCGGCGTGGTACACATGAACGTGGTGGATACCGCCCGCTGGGGTCTGGACAGCATGGAGCATTGGTATGGATTACCCGAGGCCATGTTTGGAGACCGCGTGGTTCAAGACTACTCCGCCGATTACAACTACAATAATGAGCAGGACCGATTCAGTGAGGCTGGGCGCTTGTGGACCCAGGCAGCCGAGCCCGGCTCGGCGACCTGGCAGCGCGTGATCGACGAATTGGTCGCGGTGGATTTCACCATTAACCCAACGATGACCATCTACGAATCCAACCGCGATGTGATGCGCGCACGCCGCGCGGACTGGTTCGATGAATACACCATGCCCTATATCTCCCGTGCCTTTGAACCCAACCCAGCCATTCACGGCTCTTACCACTACGACTGGAAAACATCCGACGAGATCGCATGGCGAGAAAACTACCGCCTGTGGATGCGGTTTCTCAATGATTACAAAAACGCCGGCGGCCGAGTCACCGTAGGCGCCGACTCGGGCTTCATATACGGCCTCTACGGATTTGGATACGTGCGCGAACTCGAACTGTTGCAGGAAGCGGGCTTTCACCCCCTAGAGGTCGTCAAGTCAGCCACTTACAACGGTGCACAGCTGCTGGGAATGGAAGATGAAACCGGTTCAGTTCGGGTAGGTAAAAAAGCCGATCTTGTTATCGTCGACGCGAATCCGCTGGAAAACTTTAAAGTGCTCTACGCGACCGGGCATATGCAGCGTGACCCTGAGACCGGTCAGGTGGAACAGCTCGCAGGCATCCGCTACACGATTAAGGATGGCTACGTATTCAATGGGGAAAAATTGCGCGACCAAATTAAGACGATGGTTGCAGACCGTAAGGCTGCCGAGGCGGCGAGCCAATAAAACCGCCGCATTACCGGCATATTACTTTGATTTTTCTAGCTTTTTTCTATAAGTTGTGCTCCCCAGCGGCACCTATCACGAAATCGCTGCTGTCCCCGCGACATTGATCGCACCCCGGAATTCCCAAAACGCGTCACAACCGGTGATGCGAGCACTAAGAGAGAGTACATAGACTATATGCTGACCCTGAACAAACTCGAAGCCGTTATGGAGCTGGAAGCCGAGCTCCGCGAAGAATATCAAAAGCAACTCGACGAAAAAGACGCGGCCATTGCTGCGCTAACCCAAGATAAAGAAAGCCTGTCTACCAAAGTGGATGAACTTCAAGCCACAGTTGCTAAACAGCTGCAAACCATTACCGAGTTATCCGGTAAAGCGAGTGATACCCAGGCCGTTGAGCAGCGGAATCGCGAACTGCACAATCGGTCTGAAAACCTCAAAGAAGAGATCGCAACCGCTAAAGGCCGAGTGAAAACGCTGCAGAAGGAACTCGCAGCCGAACGGGAAGAACTCGCTGCACTGAAGAAATACGACCCTGCCCGAATGAAGAAAAATCTCGACGCCAACAAGAAGAAATTGGCTGAAAAGACCAAGGCGGCAGAGCTACTTCAAAAATCAGCCAAGCAAGCTAAAGCTGAAAACGCTCAGCTCGAGCAACAGGTCAAAGAGCTCGAAGCCAAGCTAGCCGAACACGAAAACGAAAGCGCTGATGACCAGACGGATGCCGCTGACAACACTCAGGAATCAGCCGCAGCCTGATTGCTTGAGCGGGGCTGCGGTCGGTAACTCACTGACCGCCAGCCCTTCGCTTCAACCTGCTTAGGGTCGCCCGCCAAGAATCTTCTGACCCGGGTAACGACCCACAACAGCCTGCCCGTCCTCAACAACCTGCCTGCCGCCAACAATCACATGACTGATGCCTGTGGAGGCACGATAGGGCGTACCGTAATCGGCATTAGCCGCAACAGTGTCTGGGTTGAAAATGATAATATCTGCGTCAGCCCCAGCTTGGATACGCCCTTTTCCTTTGAAAACCGGTGACGCCTGAGCCATCCACTGGGCTGGAATCAAACTCATTTTGGCCAGTGCGTCGGGCAGTGTCAGAACCCCCTCATCACGCACGTAATGTCCCAACACACGGGAAAATGTGCCGGCAACGTTTGGGTTAGTCAAATAATCGCGATCAAGCGCGGGTAAGGCATCGGTCGAAATCATCATCCGTGGCCACTGAAGCGCGGTCACCATCCAGTCTTCTTTAACGTAGTGATGATTGACCATGCCCATCGGCTGCTCTTGGGCGTAGCGATTCCAGCTTTCCTCAGTCAGCCACTCTCCCGTGGCAACCCATTGAACGTTCTCATAAGTAATATCAAAAATCTTCTGCCAGTCTCTGCGCCTAAACACATCGGCGGCGATGCTGGTGCCCCCCGCTGCGTATGAGAGAGTCTCGGTCGCGATGTTGGCCCCAGCGGCGTTGGCGTCGTCAATCACTGCAAGCCAGTCACTAATCGCTCCCATGGCATTGTGTGTTATGTGACATACGAACAGGGGCGCACCAGTGGTCTTTGCCAGCTCAACGACTTCTAAAAGCCCGGCAGGATCTCCGGCATACCCGCGCCGGACATGTACATAAAGCGGGACGTCACGCGCAGCGGCAACCTCAAACAACATGCTTAGCTCGGCGTCTGACACTGCCGAGGTCATGTAATCCAGCAATACACCGATACCCAGACCACCGTTATCGAGGCCTTTCAGCAGCATCTCGCGCATCTCTGCTATCTGCGCGGGGGTCGCCTCCTTTGTCCAGGCTTCGCCGACCATCCGTCCCACCTGATGGCCCACGAAAATATACGGCTGGTCGAGATCCTCCATGACTTTCATTCTGATCGCCGCGTGTCCAACCGATGCCCCGTAATTGAGTTGCGCACCTCCGGCGAAATGCTCGCCGTAGAAATCAACGGGATAGGCGCCCGCCTCGAGATCTAACTGGGTGGTCACGCCATCGAGCAAATTAAAGTGTTGACCGAGCAGCGTGGGGGTATGGCTATGAACGTCAATGAACCCCGGGGCAACGACTAGGCCGGTCGCGTCAATAACATGCTTGCCGAGCAGCGTCGATTCAGAGATCTCAACAATTTTGCCGTTGTTGATACCTACATTACGTACAGCATCCAGCTTGGTCTCGGGATCAATCACTCGACCGCCGCTGATTATCGTATCAAACGCGGCGGAGCTATGGGCTGAGCTCGACATCATCAGCCCGGTCAGCATTGCCAATACCATCGGTAGAGAGTGCATATTTGTTGGCCCTCGTTATGAGTGAGGTTTGAAGTGAGTTTTGGTGCTGGCTTTGATGCTGGGTTTGATATTAGCCGTGATGTTGATTTTCAGGTGTGCTTTTATGTTTTCTGTCATACCGTTACGGCCTCATGATGTAATGAAGCCACGTTCCCGTCCAGCCGCGGCACTCAACGCCGCCGTATCAAATCAAATTCGAGGGTAAATCGATGATTACTGTCCACCACCTGCGTATCGGTCGCCCATTGTTTACTTTGTGGCTTATTGAAGAACTGGGCGTTGATTACGACCTCAAGCTCTACGACCGCAATGCAATGGGTCGCGCGCCCCCCGAGCTCAAGGCAGCTCACCCGCTGGGGAAATCACCGGTGATTGAGGATGATGGACATGTCATTTCAGAGTCAGGCGCAATCGCTATGTACCTCATCGAGAACTACGACAGCGATGGCCGCTTTGCGCCGCCAACCGATAAAAAAGCTCGAGCGACCTGGATGCAGTGGCTCCATTACACCGAAGCGTCGGCATTCGCACCGCTGCTCATCACCTTGCTACTTAGCCGCACAGAAGACCCCAAGCCGGCAGCTTTTGCGGGCTTCGCAGCTGGCGAAGTGGCCCTACATCTCAACTACATCGCTGACAGTCTAGGTGACAAACCCTATATTCTGGGTGATGCGCTGACACTGCCCGACTTTGGCTTGGCATATATCTGCCATATGGCTGATCGCCTTGAGCAATTGGCGGGTTATCCCACCCTAAAGGCATACGCTGAGCGCTGCACCGCCGAGCCCGCATTTCAACGTGCCCTCGCTAAAGCGGGGGCGTAGCCCACGACCCTGACGATCCGCGGGGTGTTCAGTAGGCCAAGCATGACTGCGACTGCTGATTGACCGCGCTAAGATGTCTCACACCCTGTAAGCGAGAGTTACTGTGTATTACGGCGAATATTTTAATAGCGTGAGTCATTTGATTGGCGCGGTGCTGGCTTTAGTAGGTCTGGGCGCCCTGCTCACTGTCGCTATCCAGATTGGCGAACCTCGGATCATCATCGGATTTTCGGTATTCGGGGGAACCATGGTGCTGCTCTATACCATGTCCACGCTGTACCACAGCTTTCGGCCACCGCGGGTAAAGGAGGTATTCAAAGTACTGGATCACATCAGTATCTATCTTCTGATCGCAGGTACCTACACACCATTCATGTTGATCGCTGTGCCCGCCTCGAGTGGTGTTCCTATTCTGATTACTGTCTGGGGGTTAGCCATCGTGGGCACGCTTTCCGAGGTGTTCTTAAAAGGCCCAGTGGTTAAAGTAGGCCAAATTGTCATTTTTCTCGGTATGGGTTGGGCCTGCGCCTTCGACATCGACAACCTTCGCGCGGCGCTCCCACCAATTGGTTTTAACTGCCTGTTGTTTGGCGGCATCACGTATACCGTGGGCGTGATTTTTTATGTGTTGGACAAGCTCAACCGCCTGAACCATGCACATGGCATCTGGCATGCCTTTGTACTGCTGGGCTCAGTCGCGCACTTCACCGCGGTGATCGGCTACGTACGCTAAAAGCTGTAAGCGCGGGTACTAGCTACGGTTACTGTACTGCGGGTACTAGACTGCTGGTACTAGGCTAAAGAACCAGCCTATCGGGTAAACCGACAGACACTATTTCTTTAGGAGCCCAAATTCGCCCACTTTGGATACAAGACAAACACAATGGCAAAACTGTATTTTCGCCACGGCACCATGAGCAGCGGAAAAACGCTCAATCTACTGGCGGTCGCACACAATTACGAAGAGAAAGGCGAGCGGGTTTTGGTTATTCGACCCAAACTGGATGATCGCTTTGGGGCGGAGGAAATCGCCAGCCGCGCGGGTATTCGACGCAAAGCGGATATTTTGGTTGAAGCAACCACCGTCCTCGATATCAGTGACTTTCTAGGCGTTGCCTGCGTTCTCGTGGATGAAGCGCAATTTCTGTCACCCGCCGTTATCGAACAACTGCGAGAACTCACTTGGGACGCTGATGTCCCCGTCATTTGCTATGGCCTCAGGACCGATTTTTTACGCGAGACATTTCCAGGTTCAAAGCGACTCCTCGAACTGGCTGATGCCATCGAGGAAGTGAAAACTGTTTGCCACTTCTGCAGCCACAAAGCTGTCTTCAATCTGCGACTGTCCGGGGACGCCGCTGTGCTCGATGGCCCTCAGATAGAATTAGGTGCCAACGACAAGTATCGTCCTGTGTGCGGGCAGTGCTACCGAACCCACACCAACGGCTAATGTCATTTAGAACTGATTGTCTCAATCGATTCGACTTCCAACTGAAAAGGTCCGTCGACGCCATCAGCGATAATCAACCCGAAAGACCAGACAGTCGATAGGTCCAGCGGTGGTACGGAAACCCGCTGTCCAAATACCGATGGCTGTAAATCACTGAAGTCTAGGTCAATCACTGACCATTGCCCCGGAGTAGCGGCGGGCAACACGGCTTGATAGTTCACCGGTCTACCCCTAAAACGCGTGTCTCCACGCAAGGTCAATTTGTAGACACGACCATCGGACTTCAGTCGCATACGAATACCGCTGGCGCCCGCTAGAACCGACCCTTCAATTGGACGACGGATCGATGCAAACCCCCCACCATTGGTATTGATTGCACCCTCGAAAACCAGCACACCTTGTTGAATCTCGAAACGGCCAGCCGATCGACCGCCCATGACATTGTCGTTAACGCTTTGCCAGCCACTGTTGGCCTCGAAGTTGTCAATCATTGCTGCCTTCCGTTCACTGCTTGAGGCGAGTTGGCTCAAGACCAAAAGGGCGAACGCCAATGCCACCGTTAACACTCTTTTAGTCATAGTTCGTTTCGAATCTCGTAGTCATTGGATGTCATAAAAAAAGCCCGACACTGAGGTCGGGCTTTTCAGATTCGTCATCGAAACTGACCGGCAAAACCGGTCAACTTACTAGCGTCACTCAGTCGGTGGGATCAGCACCGCATCAATGACGTGAATGACGCCATTGGACGCTGGGACATCTGGGATGATGACCTGGCTGTCGTTCAAGAACAGCGCACCGTCCTGGGCAGAGACTGAAACAGTCGCACCGTTGAACATTTCCACATCGGAACCGATCAAACCGACCGCGTCTGCAGAGCCCACTTCAACACCTGCAATCACGTGATACGTCAGCACGTTGGTCAGTGCTGGGATATCAGCCAACAGTGCATCAACAGTGCCCTCAGGCAGCGCCGCGAAAGCCGCATCGGTGGGTGCAAACACGGTGAACGTGCCCGTCTCATCCGACAGTACGCCGGTTAAACCCGCCGCCTCGACTGCTGCAAGCAAGATGGTGAAGCTACCGTTGGCTTCGGCAACGTCAATGATGGTGCCACCTGACGCGGGTGCATCTTCGTCGATGACTGTGACCCAATCGTCGGATTCCATGAGCATGTCACCTACCCAGTCTCGGACGTTGGTGTCGCCCACTTCGCGGGTGAACTGAGCCTGCAAGAAGGTATGACTTGACCCATTGGCAATGAGGCTTCGGAATCGCTCAGGGTGAGCCGCTTCGATCGCAGCCATTTCCGGCAGCAGTGCCGCTTCAAAGGCGTCGCCACCAATACCGAGGAACACGTCTGCAATGACCGCATCCTGCTTGGTGCTCATGAAGCCAACCCGCAGATCGGGATCCTGATCCAACTGGTAGATGTGGTAGCCGGTTGTGTGGCCATCTTCGGTAATACAGTCGGTGCAGCTTGCTGGGAAGAATGCACCCGAATTCCACTCGTTCGTCACGAAGTTCACGTAACCGGGGAAAGCGATGCCAACACCCGAGTCGTTGATCAGCTCAATCTGAGCGTCGGGGAAGGTCTTGCGGACCAGTGGCAGAGCAAAGTCAGTGCCGTAACCCCCTGCGCTATTACCGGTAAGCAGAATCTTCTGTGGGTTGGGGAATGTTGCTGCAATCACATCGATTGCACCTGAGAGGTTCTTCACGCCGCGATGGTAGCGATCGACCATGCCGTCGCCGTCATCATCGATGTCGATGTCACCGCCGAAAATTGAACCGTCGCAGTAAGGCAGATAAGCCACATCGTAATCAGCCGCCGGGTTGAGCGGATCGGCGGGGTTCATGATGCCGAAGGTGGGCATTCCGGGGGATGCTGTAGGCGTTGCCTGGCAAAGCTGGCTGTTACACGCACCACCGCCTTCGAGGAAGATCATGACGGTATCGCCGGCACCTTCCCGAGTTGCCATAGTGTACTCACCGCCAAGCAGACAAAGGGGCCCATCGCCCACACCAAAGGTGTGCTGAACAAGGTCACCGTTGGCCTCTGACATCATTGGCGTATACAGACCAAGGTACTGATCAACGCCCTGCTCATACAGCTCAGCGAAAGGCTCCGCCGGAGGAATCAATACCGAATCGATCACGTGGATAAGACCGTTTGACGCAGCAACGTCGGCATTGGTGACAGCGGAATCGTTTAAGAACAAGGTCCCATCGACCACGCTGATATCAACGTCATCACCGTTCGCCATCTCTGCAGAGCTACCGTCCAGCGAAATCGCAGTGGCAGAGTCGACTGCCGCGCCACTAATCACGTGGTACAGCAGGATATCGGTCAAAGTCTCTGGGTCATCGAGTAGCGCTTCGACGGTGCCCTCAGGCAGTGCCGCAAACGCTGCATCGGTCGGAGCAAATACAGTATATGTGCCGCTTTCATCAGCGAGGACGTCATCGAGGCCCGTCGCCTCGAGCGCTGCTAATAAGGTTGTGAAGCTACCGGAGGCTTCGGCGACTTCAATGATATTTCCGGGCTCGGAACTACCGTTGTTATCGTCGTCGTCTGAACAACCCGCCAAAATCGCGAGGCTGAGCACCGAGAACAAAAACAAGCGCAAGGCGTTGCAGGACTTATCTATCATGCGATGGATCCCTTGATGAACGTTACGTGAAAGTTATTTGAAGCTTTTGTGACATACGTGCGGGCTCGACGAAGAGATTACCCCATCTATACGGGATGCGGACAAATCATAAACAAAGCCACGGACATTAAGAGCCAAAACGAGCAATTATGGCGACTTTTAACCCCCAGGAAAGCGACCTGTGGCCCGAATGGACTGTTATCCTTTGCAACCATTTGTTGCTCACTGTTGGAGAGAAATCCATTCTGCGAGCGCACCGCCGCGTTTCACCTCTAGCCCCCCACGGTGGTTATCGGTCAATCCGCCGACAGGTATGAGTCACATCAGCAAGGGAGAGCATGGCTTCGCCGCCTTTATTCCAGAACTCGATGTCCCCATCGGCATACTTAGCACCCGAGGCAGAAGGTACTCGGGCCACCACCCACCGCTCGTCGTCGATACTCAACTCAAGGTTCTCTGGCCCTACAAAGCGCGCCTCAACAATACCTAGGCCTTCGCAATCGAAACGCATCGCCTGTCCTATGCTCGCATCTTGGGGCTGAACTTGCATCGATCGCTCAGTAGCGTCCGATTGATCAGTCATCGGCATACCACGGAGCCGCTGCGCGCCGTCAACATCGAAAATAACGAGCGCACCGACCTCAGTGACCTCCCAGGTAGTCGCGGCATTTAATGCCTTCAACATCCGCTGCTCCTGATTCATCAACGCCTCGGGGCAGGCGCGCCGTGTCGAAATGGTATCGGCAATAGCTAGCTCACCGACTTTTAGTTCAGCGCGCCCACGATAACGATTACAGCCCGTCGACCCCGATACGCGATAACCTGCATCGTCCCCAAGCTCAAAGACCAGGGTCATCATAGAATCGTCGATAATTCCGCGACCATCGATGTCCTCAATCTGCCACTGGAAATTCGCCAGCGCAGATACAGCACTTGCCATAGAACCGGCATCATTGATCTCGCCGCTGATTTTTTCTTCACTGGCGCTGACGTGCTCTTCACTGGCACTGCTGATGTCACTGACTTTGCCGCTGGCGCTGTCACTGACTTTGTCCAACCTGAGCTCTTCGCATCCCGCCAGATAAAGAGGCGCCGCCAATCCGAGCGCGATCCAAAACAGTCGTCGAGTGTGTCGTTTATCAGTCATGTATGTACGTATTGTCACTGCTGCCCCTCTTTGCCTATGCCTTTGCCCATCACCACACCTACGCTGGACGCTCCATGAGGAACTTCGCGGCCTCTGAAATCGCAAAATAATCGGCCATGCCTCCGCCACGCAAGATGGGCTCGCCGGCAACCGTGTCATAGACACCGTTGGGGATCAGCGCTTTCTGAATGTGCACCCCTACAACCTCGCCAAAGACTACGTGAGTATCCAACTGCTCGCCGTCAGTATTGGTGAGCTGGATGACCTGCGTCACACGACACTCAAACGCTACCGGACTTTCAGCGACATGCGGAGGCTGCACAACCTTGGATTGACGGGGTGTTAAGCCAGCCAACTCAAACTCATCGACCTCCGGCCCGACACCGGCACTGGTTTTGTTCATGGCATCGGCGAGAGACTGGGTTGCCAAGCTCCAACAGAAGGCACCCGTATCGACCATGTTCCGCACTGAATCCTTATAGCCAATGCTCGAGAACCCGATAATCGGCGGGTAATAGTTAAACGCGTTAAAAAAACTGTAGGGCGCGAGGTTAAGACCCCCATTGTCATCCTGTGATGACACCCAACCAATGGGCCGGGGCGCAACAATTGAATTGAATGAGTCATGTGCCAACCCATGCCCGTCACGGGGCTCGTAAAAATGTCGATCGTCACTCATGACCTAACGCCTCGATTTCGTTAAACGGAGTTGATTGCTCGCTTCAACTGCAACTGCCGGAACAGCTGACTCACCTCTTACTTAAACCCGCCGGTCAAAATAAAGTCCAGCCCCCCACGCACTGCAGCGATTTGTGCGAGCACACAATTCTCATCATCTACGCGCGCACTATCCGGGTACACCTCAGTTGTCGTTCGAAAGCGTGCGTTGGTCATGCCGGCGCAAAGCCCCAGCGAGGCAACGTGATAGTTGATAACGCCCGGCTGCGCCAGCGGAATGCCAATGAGGCGCCCGGAATCATCCGCAGGCGCGATATGCGTGACCTTAGATACCGACTCGATAATTGCCGCTTGAAACTCTGGTTCGGGGGCGGCACTGTCGCCCACCAAGTAAAAGCCGTCGGGAATATCCCACTCTTCCTCAATCGTGCCATTGCGGGCACCAAGGGCCGGTCGAAACTCACTGTTGTCAGTATCAGTGGTTTCGTGCAAATCGAAGTGCGCTATAAACTGCACGTTCAAGCTGCTCACCCAGTCCATCGCGAGACTCGCCTCCCGCGCTGGGCTATCGACAACAAACGACCGGTTCGGATCGACGGTATCGGGGTTCCAACGATTGATAGTTTCGTAGCCCCACGGACTGATGCACGGCAAAGCGACAATGTTGAACGCTGAAAGGTAGTCATCTGAGGCATCGCTCAAGAAACGCAAGGCACCTTGGACGCCACTTGTCTCGTAACCGTGCACGCCGCCGGTGATAAGAATGCAGGGCAACTCACTGCGCCAAGCCCGATTTGTGACGCCATAGAGGGTGTATGGGCCATCGGGATAGTCCAGCTGACCGTACTCGTGAATCGTGAACCTGTCCGCTAGCGACTGCAGTCGCTGAACCACCTCATTCAGGTAAGAGCGTTGGATACCTTGTCGCGAGCGCCATTCACTTTTTTCTGTGTGGCTCCATGGAGTTCCCGGGACGCCGATCGGATAACTAGAGTTAGTCATAATTCCTTTTCACATACCTACAACATCAAGCTTTAGCCGTTTTAGTGGTGTATCAGGGGTAGTGCACTCGCTAGTGCATTGGATTGCAGCTAAAGCATCAATGTATGCAGTAACGGGACCATGGCTATCGCCAAGTTAATAGCTCCTGTGACAGACTGATCCGCAGCTCATGGGCGGGCCAACCTTGCCACTCACCTAGCCACGCAGTGAAATCCTCCATTTTCATGGGTCTGGCAATAAAGTATCCCTGCACGATATCGCAGCCTAGGTCGCGCAAGGTATTACGCGTCTCAATATCCTCAACGCCCTCGGCCACCACATGCATATTAAAAAGCTGACCCAGTTCAACAATGATTCGAGCAAGCTCTCGATCTTCACGGGCTGCCAATCGGGTTTCTACAAAGGATCGGTCAATCTTAAGCTCAGCCGCGGGAATGTGCTTAAGGTACGCAAGCGATGAATAACCCGTACCAAAGTCATCAATTGACAGACCGTAACCTTCACGCATGAGTTCGTGCAGTGCCTGAGTATCTGATTGAAAGTCATCGACCAGGGCCTGCTCGGTGAGTTCAATGACGATGGACTTCGGCTCGATACCCCAAAGTTTTGTGGCACTGTTGAGCACGGTGATCAAATCATTGGTTTGCAGTAAATCTGCAGAGACATTGACCGCCACTCTAAAGGCATCGCTGTAGTGCGACCACTCCGCGAGCGCGCGGGCCACCTTGTTGATGATTGTTTTGGCCAGCGCAAGGCTACTGCCACTCTGTGCCGCCAACTGAATGATCCGCTCGGGATCAACAAAGCCTCGCTCAGATTGATTCCAGCGGAGAAGCGCCTCGGCACCAACAACTTCCCCCGAGTGGAGCGCAATTTGTGGTTGATAATAGACCTCGAACTCGTTTCGGAGCAGCGCGATATCGAAGGACCGCTCAAGTTGTGCTGCATCCATTGCTTCACCCTGAACCTGCTGCATCGAATCGAGATCAATACCGAGTCCACGACGGGTCTGCGCTAGATGCATCTCTGCCTTACCCAGTAAATTGAGACCCCCTATCGGCGCGTTTTGGTTCATTGCGATACCAAGACATACCTGCGCTTGGGTAAACTCCTCATCTAAGGCAATCGCTTCTAAGACCTCGACTCGCAAGCGGCTAGCCGCCAGAACAACTAAGCCCGGCGTCTCGACTTCCGACAAAATCACTGCAAAGGTATGGGGACCAACACGAAAACCATTTTCCGGGTCGGTCAAAGCCCCCAACAGCGCCTTGTGCGCCCCAGCGAGCACTGCATCGCCCAGTTTGAAAGAATGCCGATGATTGATTTTCGAGAGGTTAGAAATATCGATTAACACCAGAGCGATATGCGCAGCGCTGCCTGCCGCTAAATCCAAAAGCCTATCGAGGCGCTCCAAAAAATCATCACGCTGGATCGCAACAACCGCCACTAGATCGTCAGCGCCGAAATATTGATCCCAAACGCATCAGCCTCAAGACTGGTCACAATATCCAACGGATTGCCCAGAGCATCACTGCGTAACTCGCTCAAATCAATGGTGTTAGGGCTGGAAAGCGGCTGCTTATCCGCATCGAGCAACACCATAACGGTCGGGCCAAGTCGCCGGATGCGACCCTCTGCAACAACAACCGCGACTTCACCACTGGACAGTTGAACCAACGTACCTGCGGTATAGATGCCAATAGCCTGAATGAACTCATCGACGACCGCAGCCTGAAAAGCCGTATCGCGATTTTCATTGAGCACACGAATTGCCTGTGACGGTGACATGACCTCGGCATAGGGTCTGTGACTGGTCATGGCGTCGAAGGCATCAACAACGCCTGCGATGCGACCAAACACTAGGATCTCCACATTGCTTAGCCCATACGGATAGCCCTTTCCGTTGTGACGCTCGTGGTGAAACCGGACCATATCGAGAATCTCCTTATTGAGCGCCTCTGACTCGAGCGCACTCTCCCCCAAAGTCACGTGCTCGCGCAGACTCAGCAACTGCTCAGAAGACAACTCGGCCTCATAAACGAGGAGCTCTCTTTCCACATGCAGTTTGCCCACGTCGAACAGGCAACCGAGTGCTGATAGATATAGTTATCTTGGTCGCGCAGGCGAGCCAACCAAATACAGGCGTCAGGGTTGCGGCAGATGCTATCAACCATCGGTTCAACCGAGTGTTTGATCTCCTCGATGTCGATCGCTTCGCCTCGCTGCCCCCGCTCAAACAGGGAGCGGATGCTATCCGACAGCCGGCCAACCGCCTCGCGCGCTGCGGGCAGCTCTTCATGGGTTGACGCCTGATCCTCATAGGTCGTTTGACGCCGCCCTCTGCGCAGGTCCCGTCGGGCGCTTTGATCGGCTTTGGATCTGCTCTTGCTCGTGGCTGCGGGCGACGTTTTCAGTGTCATTGAAGCGCCGGACTTGGTGAAATCACTCTGCTCGAGATCGATGAACACATGAGAGCAAAGATCTTGCAGCACAACGATGTCATCGTCAGACTGAATTTGGAAACCCTGCAGCAGGAAGGGAGTACCGATCCACGGGCGATCAAGCTCGCTGACATACATCCCCAGAGCAAGTTGGCCAACGCTGATTTTCTTAATTTTGAGCATGCGTCACTAGCCTAAACCACGCCGAACGACGGCACCGACGAGCCGCTTTATGATCCGGCAAGTGTAATCCTCCGCGACCGTTGAAGGTAGGTCTGATTGGGTCATGACTGTACAAAAGAAGTATAGAGTTCTGCGAAAATCAAATACCGAGATCACGGGCTCAGCACCCAACAGCGATCGGTGCATGACTTTGGAGTGAGTAGTCAGGAGTCAGGCAGCGACCCTTCCAACTCCGTCACACGTACTGAGGTAATCGATACCGGGGTACTGAGCATCTGTCCCGCCGTGTAGGCGTCCTCGGAATCGCTTGCCGTGGCGGCATTGTGAATAGCGCGCACTGTCTCCATGCCTTCGATGACCTGACCAAACGCGGCAAATCCCTGACCATCTGGATTGCGATAAGCCCCCCAATCCAAAGCGGGTTGGTTGCCAACACAAATAAAGAACACGGCTAGCGGCAACCGAACCGAAAAAGCTTAATCGCGACATAAAAACACTCCTCAAAGCGCCCGAAGTCGGGCAATACCGACCGATGAGAGTATCGCTCTTCACGCATGGGGTACCAGCCGTGAATCGTCGAGTGTTAGTTCGGTACGGAGAGAACCCCGCCCCTCGGCGAGCACCTAAGCTTACAGGGCGGCACTCATCGCTGGGATATCATCAAACAAGGTTTTTTTGTTCATTGAGTAATCCACGGGGACATCGATGATGTGCACTGCGGGCTCACTTAAACAACGTGCTAACAGCCCATCAAGTTCCGCGGTCTCCGAGACTCGCCAGCCGACCGCACCGTATGACTCGGCATAGCGAACAAAGTCAGGGTTTCCGTAGTCGAGCCCATAGTTGACGAAACCCACATCGGCCTGCTTCCACTTAATCATCCCGTAGGCATCATCACGCAAAATCACGAAGACCAAATGCAATCCTAATCGAACCGCCGTCTCGACCTCCTGACTGTTCATCATGAACCCGCCGTCACCGCAGACACTTACTACCGGTTTATCGGGGTAGACGAGTTTTGCAGCCATTGCCGATGGCAGACCGGCACCCATTGTTGCGAGAGCATTGTCGAGGAGCAGTGTTTTAGAATGCGCCGCGGGAAAATTACGTGCGAACCAAATTTTATACACACCATTGTCGAGGGTCACGATGCCCTCGGGCGGAACAGCTGTCCGTACCGCCTTCACCAGGCGCTCGGGCAACACCGGAAATCGGTTGTCTTCCTCACACCGGCTTCGGTGTTCGAGATCTGCCGACCTAACGGTCTTGAAGAACTCAAAATCCCAATGAGTTTGGACAGAAAGCTGCTCATTGATTTGCCAGATGCTATTAGCGATATCCCCCACCACTTCGAGCTGCGGGAAGTAGACCGGATCAACTTCTGCCGTATCAAAGTTGATGTGAATGACTTTGCGGGTATCGCTTGCCCGCATGAAAAAAGGCGGTTTCTCGACAACGTCGTGACCCACATTAATGATGAGGTCGGCGGCTTCAATGACACGGTGGACAAAGTCGTTGGCCGACAGCGCCGCATTCCCCATAAACAGTGGCTGCCGCTCGTCCAGGACGCCCTTCCCCATCTGCGTGGTGACAAACGGGATTCCAGTATTCTGCACCAGCGCAGCCAACATTTTTGCAGTCAGCTTGCGGTTACCCCCTGCTCCTACTAGCAACAAAGGCGACTTCGCTGACTTAATCATTTCGACAGCTGCCGCAATGGCCTTGTACTCTGCGATGGGCCGGCG
Organism: Luminiphilus sp.; assembly: GCA_965655505.1. Lineage (GTDB taxonomy): Bacteria > Pseudomonadota > Gammaproteobacteria > Pseudomonadales > Halieaceae > Luminiphilus. The sequence goes on along the minus strand of CBFHHJ010000003.1, from coordinate 25,679 downwards.
CACAGCACTCTTGGGAATGAGCTGCGCGTCGCTCTGCTCTTCCGCAATGTCTTCAGGCAATTCGATGTGCACCGCGCCTGGTCGCTCTTCATGGGCCACTCTAAGTGCCTCGCGCACAATAGAGGGAATACGGTCGCCGCTGACGACTTGCGCGGTGTATTTGGTCAACGGCTGCATCATGCCGACAACATCAATAATCTGGAACCGACCCTGTTTAGAGTTCTTGATTGGTTTCTGTCCGGTGATCATCAGCATCGGCATGCCCCCTAGCTGGGCATAAGCTGCTGCGGTAACAAGATTGGTCGCACCCGGCCCGAGGGTTGATAGACATACGCCAACGTTGCCAGTGAGCCGACCGTAAGTGGCCGCCATAAACCCTGCTGCCTGTTCGTGGCGCGTGAGTATCAGACGAATCGATGAGGTCCGAAGCGATTCCAGGAGATCGAGATTTTCCTCGCCCGGAATGCCAAACACGTACTCAACGCCCTCAGCTTCGAGAGCGCTTACAAACAGATCGGAGGCTTTCATTAGCGCGCTGTGATTCCTTTGGCTGGGGTTCTAGGTGTATACGGCCAACTACCCAACTGGCTCTCTTTAACGGAAACGTCAGAGTGAGAGTTCCCCGCGAGGTTTGACTTAAATACCGAAGAGAAGGTCTGAAGCGCTTTCTGCCTCTGAGTCCCCGTCCCTAAGAAGCCCTGTACCTAAGCAGCCTCATGCCTCACAGACCCAGGGTATATAGCGTATTGGCGTTTCCAAAAAACATTGCCTGCTGTTGCGCCTGCGTGAATCCCGATGCGATCTTCTTGAAACCGTTGTAAAGCACACCGTAACCAATCGACAGGCGATCAACAGGGAAATTGCTCTCGAACATACAACGCTCGGGACCAAAGGTCTCGATGGCGTACAGATACCAGTCAGCTTGAGCAGCGACGAACTCATCGGAGGTAGGTGGTCGCTCGGCAAGATGCCAGCCATAGCCGTTATCAGGCATAGCAAGCCCACCCAGCTTGAGATGGACATTGGCACAGTCGCTCAGCATCTGCATGTTTCGCTGCCAGCTTGCAAAAATTGCATCGCGCTGTTCATCGTAAGGGGGCACTCCAAGGGGCGTGCCAAAATGATCCAATACAAAAGTCGTGTCGGGGCAGGCTCGGGCCAAATCAATGAAATCTGGAATCTGGTAATGATAGTGCCAAGATTCATAAATCAAGCCGCGCTCGCCCAGTGCACGCACACCCTCGCGAAAACTGGGGTCTGAAAACAGCTGCCGGGGTGCACCGCCCGGTATAAAGAGCGTTGCGCCGTCTTCCGCGCTCGCACCCGCATGGCGGATGCCCTTGAAAAAATCTCCCGCCATAGCCTGATGTTTATCGAGCACCGTTGCCAGTGCATCACCAAGCCGGAGGTCCACATGACCTACCATTCCTCGTATTGGCGTGCCCCGCGACCCCACTTCTCTAGACATTGCTGCCTGCTCGAGCACGAAGGCAGTTTCACCCAAGGATTTTTCCTCGTCTGGACCCGAGCTGAGATACTCAGCACCACACTCCATATAGACCGAGGCAACAATATTATGGCCGCTGTCTGTGTCAGCCTGAAATTCATCCACCGTGTAAACATCGCCATTCATGCTTTTCCATAAATGGTGATGCGGGTCAATGATTGGCATTTCGGGTAGCAAGGCGGTCTCGGTCACCTGAGCCAGCCAAGCGGCTTGATCCTGATTAAAAACGTTCATGGATGCGTCCTCGTTAGGGAAGCTTCTCGGTAACGGTGGGCACTGGTGATCGACTTTATAGTAGCTTTGCCACCATCATAACGAGGCCAGCAACGCCAACGACCCAGACAAGGCTTCGAACGTACTGAATGCCTGCTAGGTAGATAGGGATGTAGGCAACCCGTGCCCAGAAAAAGACCTGCGCGCCCATTAGCACCTCGGCATCGGCACCAGCAGCATGTGCAACCAGGGAGACTGGGACAAACAAAACCGCCGCTTCAATAGAATTCTGGGCTGCGCGCTCTGCACGCCCGCCAAGGGGCGTGGGCTCGGGCAAGTTATCGCGATTACTCAGGCCTGCCTTGAGGCCCTCGGGGGTCCATTCACGGTTGCGCAAAAAAGCGCCCGCCATGATGGCGGCAAAGGTGAGTAGAGAGACGTAAACAACAAGTTCTAAAAGGGGCGTCATAAAAAATCCTTATTATTGAGTTATGGGTTGTATCAACATCCTAACCGCAGCAGCCCCTAAGCTCCTAGCGGCATCGAATCATCAGGATCAGCTAACAAGAACGGACTGATCAGTGCCGTGTTGTCATAGGGCTCTCGTCAAAAGAGTCCTTTAAAAACAGAGCCAATATTAACTGAACATCACCCCAACACTGGCATCTGCTCTCGGATACGATCCATATCCGCCTGAAAATCTCTGCTGGCCCCGTGGGGTACTTGCTCTGTCTGTTGCTCGCCGGCATGAAATGCTCGGCAAAATTCAGCGATCTGAAACTCAAAGCCCGACCCCGACCGATCGTCGCTAAAGCTGTCCACTTTCGTAGAGCCCTCCCAGAGCTCACAGCCCGCCGCGCCCCAGAATTCAGGGATCTCGATGCGCCCAGCAGTGCCAATCAGACTCGCATGATTAGTGAGTTGGCAGGTAAATGAGGTCGCCAGCATCGCGGTGACATCACCGTAGTCCTGCAAAACAGAGACCTCCGCATCGACGCCCGTAGGTGCGAGCCGGGTCACAACTTCGATACGCTCCGGGGCGCGTGCAAGAAAGTAGCGCACCAGGGCAATGGGGTAGATACCCATATCTAGCAGCGCGCCACCAGCTAATTCGGGATTCCAGCAACGGTGCGCGGCATCGTAGGGCATCGGAAATCCAAAGTCGGCGCGGATATGCCGGAGCTCACCAATACGCCCGGCTTCGACCCAGCGCCGCGCCTCGGCGATAGCGGGCAAGCACCAGGTCCACATCGCCTCCATCAGCAACACCTTGCACTCCGCCGCGGTTTCCAGCAGCGCGTCGAGCTCAGCCAGAGAGGTACAAATGGGTTTCTCAACCAGCACCGCTTTGCCAGCGCGCAGACCGCGCTCCGCAAACTGAGCGTGAAGATTGTGGGGTGTGGCGATGTACAAGGCATCAATATCAGGGTCGTCGAACAACCGCTCGTAGCCCTGATAGGCTCGAGGAATTTTGTGGGTCTCTGCAAAGGCTTGTGCCTTTGCATGGTCTCTCGCAGCGACCGCTACAACCTCAGCGCCCTCGACATGAGCGATGTCTCGACAAAACGTATTGGCGATATTCGCTGCACTCAGTAAGCCAAAACGAACTGTCACCGCCCTGCCTCCATCGTCATATCGTCACCCTTGCTGCTCTTTACTGCTCATCACCTGTCTAATTATCCCTGGTCATCACGATATTTGGCGTCCTCAAGTCGATCGAGACCACGTAACTGACGACAAACAAACAAACCACCGATCGTCACCGTAAAGGCCATCACGGAACCGACAAGCACTGCGGGCACCGCGCCCAAACCTGCCGCTGCGGCGCCTGCGCGAAAGTCCCCCAGATCATTCGAGGTCGATATAAACAGCGAATTGACCGCGCTCACCCGACCCCGCAGGGCATCCGGCGTCGCGATTTGAATCAGCGTTGAGCGGACGTTCACACTCACCATATCTGAGGCGCCATAAACAAACAGAGCAACCAAACTGAGCCAGAGCTGCTCAGACAGTGCAAACACCACAATAGACAGGCAGAAAACCAAGAGAGCCGCAAAGAGCGAGTGCCCCGACCGGCGCATAGGAGGCAATCGCGTCAACGCAAAGCCCGCAAGTACTGCGCCCAACGCCGGCATCGCTCGCAACAGACCGAGTGCTTCGGGCCCCACTTTGAGTACGTCAGCGGCAAAGATCGGTAGTAGCGCCATCACGCTGCCCGTGAGAACAATGAGCAAGTCGAGGCTGATGCTGGGCAAGACAATGGGATTGCGAAAAACGAACTGGATGCCCTCTAGCAGTTGGTGGCCGCTGCGCTGGGTTTTCTCTGCGATGACCAATGTCGGCAGTTGAATCGTTGCTGCAACGGCCACCACGGCAAGAAGCACCAAAATCCAATAGGTGTAAAAGTCAATGCCTGCTATTAGCAACCCTGCTACAAACGGCCCTGCGGTATTTGCCGCTGTCCAAGCAGTTGAGGTGATCGCGACAGCCCGCGACAGGTATTCAGCAGGCACGATATTGGGTAACACGGCGTCCATGGCGGGGCTTTGAAATGCCTTTGCGCAGCCGTTGACGAACAGCAAGCCAAACACCAAAACGCGATCAATTTCCCCGCCCTGTAGGTGCAGTGCCAGCCCCAAGAACACCACAAGCTCCAAGGAACAGCAGGCGATTAAGACCTGCTTACGCGAAAAGTGGTCGACAACCCAGCCCGTGACAATGAACAACAGCATGATCGGCAGGATCTGCATTAACCCCACCAAAGCGAGGTCGAAGGGGTCGCCGGTTAGCTGATAAAGGTGCCAGCCTATTGCGACCGACAACACGGTCGACGCAAGGCTCAGGCAAATCCGGGCGACCAGATACGCTGCAAACGAATGTGTAGGCAGGAGACTCTCCTTGTCAGCACTCGCAAGTCGCGAACACCAAATATAGTGTCAAAGCAGACCTTCGCGCTGACGAGTTTAAGACGCGACCTTCAGATTTGACTCGATGGCATCGAGGAAACCATACATATCAACCAGACGCTCACTCGCAGGATCCGTCGTCTTTCCCTTCAGGTCACCGGTGATAATTCCTTGATTGACGGTTTCGATCAACGCCTGCTTCAACCCTTGGGCATATGCCAGCAGAGGCTCGTTAGTCTCACGGTTAGCAAGCTCCTCCAGCGCGTTGCCAACCGCAAAGATCAGCGCCGAAGAGTTGAAGTTGGCTTCTTTGCCATCGGTTTCCAGGTAGCGCAGGTATAAATCGTGGGCCGTGCCGTGGGGCGCCTCAAACAGCATAGTCCCGTCGGTACTCATGATGATTGAGCTGGCAGTCGCAAGGCTGCCACCGAGCGCTGCAGAAATATCAGAGAAGATATCGCCATCGAGGTTCTGTGCGGGGTAGAGGCCCCAGCGCGGGGGATCGCAAATCATCTTACTCAGCTGCCGTGAGGGCCGCATGATCATGAACGACGGTGGCGGGGTATCGAGGGCAGCCAACTCTTTGCGAAGCTCCAAAATGATGGAGCTATACACTTCATCGTAGTTAACAAACTCGCGCTTGAGTCCGAAGTACACTTCCTTTTTATTGAGCGCGGCGTCTTTGAAAACCTGCTTTACCCAATCTTTGATCGCGTCGCGGGCGTTAGACATAAACAAAATTGGGTCGTTGGGCTGCACAAATCGCGCGTGCTTTTCCTCGCCATCAACCAGGATCTTGATGATGCCCGCTTCGGGCGCCGGCGTGTTGTAACTACCGTACTGATCGCCACCACCTGCACTCATGCGCGAAATGGACACGTGGGCTTTACGTTCAGGCAAGCCATACCGCTTGAGCTGCTGAACCAGCTTAAACAGTTTCATTCCGCTCACATTGTCCGGCACCCCCCACAGTGCACGCTCCGGGGGATTCGCGACAATGCGGGCGGCCTGTGCGTCGATCAGCTCGTAGTGATACTCAAGCCCAGCGGCAGCGACCTGATCTTTGTAATCGCGTTCATAGATGGTCTCGATAGCCGCGCGCATGACACCGTCGTAACCCGGGATCACGGTGTCCTTTAATCCAAGGTATATGTCGCGCTTTTCAGCCAGGGCCCGCTGGAAGAATCGATGGGCCCACGCTTCAACCTCTTCGATGCTATTAGTGGCCAGCATCCAGGGGTCACCCTTCTTTAACGTGCGACGATGCAACTCGACGGGCTCTCCGCTGCTGCCGACGAAAACGACCTTGGCCACGCCCGTGGCATTGGATAATTCACTGTAGCTGAAGTCGAGGCCACCGCTCTCCATCGTGTCCACTTCAATGTCACGATCGATCCAGTCGGGCCGGACACTCATCAGATTGCGAAACTCGATATCTTCCCGAGTGATGTTGCCGCCAATACCCTTTCGGATAGCGCCATTGGGTGACTTGGTTGCCAGCTTATCGAGTTCTGCTTCGTTGACCTCTGGGTACTTAGCGAGCATTTCGTCGAGCTGACTGCGATTGACCGTCATGCCGGCGTTTTTGACGCCAACCCCGTGTTCTTTGAGGGCATCAATGGCGTCCAACACAACTCGGCCATTACTGGTAAGCCGCTTCTCGGCGGAAAGATCGACTTCGACGAGGTTAATGTCCAGCCGGGAAGTTACAAATTGCTCAAGGATGCGTTCGAACGCGATTTGCGCCATCTCGTCACCATGCAATACCACGAGCGGCTTCTCGACCTTGATTTTCTCTGCCACTTTACAACTCCAAACGCTCACAACGAGGAGCATAAGATACAAGGGTTTGGGCAGCTAAAGAAGGTTTGTGGCGGGTTCTGGGGCGATTATTAGCATCGAGATGCGCGCTTCGATACTCACTCCCGCTCACGCGCAAGAACTTGTCAGCTCACAGGCCGATTCAAGAGCCAAGCTGCAAGCTAAGTCACGCACGGCACGGCACGAGCCCCAACCAGTGTTTCATATGCTGGCACAGGGTTGAGGGCAACAACGGCTTGTCCAGCAATTACCAATCGGGTTCACAGCTAACTGCGTATTATCAGCATATTGCCCATGCAGCGAAGACGACTGAGAGTCACAGATCAGGACTGAGGCCGTGTGCTTCGTCTTACCAAAGCTTTCTGCGCGACGTTGTAGCCCGCTACCGTGGCTCTCCAGGTCGACTGATAGCACGAGCTCCCCATTCATTTTCGGCAAGTCATTCAGGAAACCCAATCATGACCACAATTGACACGGATTACCTCATCGTGGGTGCGGGGGCCGTCGGGCTTGCGTTCGCGGATACGCTGCTTAGTGAGGACCCTGACTGCCACATTTGTATTGTTGATACCCACGCCAAACCCGGTGGGCATTGGAATGACGCGTACAGCTTTGTTGCACTGCACCAGCCGAGCGCCACCTATGGCGTGAACTCAATGACCTTCCCAAGCGAGCAAATTGATCAGTTTGGACCTAACAAAGGTATGCATGCGCTAGCGAGCGGCAGCGAGTTGCTCGCCTACTTCGAAAAAGTTATGAATCTCACGCTGCTGCCTTCCGGACGCGTTAACTATTACCCCCTTACCCGCTATGTTGCTCGTGACGAAGCGGGCATCGCCACCATCAGCGGCGTACTGTCGGGCAAGGAAACACGCATCAATGTTCGCCGAAAACTGGTGGACGCGACCTTTTACCAAACCTCGGTGCCCTCAACGCATACGCCCAATTTCGAGTGCGACTCGGAAGTCTCGCTAGCGCCCCCCGGAAAGCTCCCTGAACTCTGGAAAGCGACCGATAAACTCCCCGATCACTATGTGGTGCTTGGCGCTGGAAAGACGGCTATGGATGCTGTGATCTGGTTACTTCAGGCCGATATCGACCCCGATCACATTAGCTGGGTGCGCCCTCGAGAAAGCTGGATGTACAACCGCGCGTTTGTGCAGCCTGGAGAAGAATTCTTCGAAGCCGTGATCGAAATGCAAATAGCCATACTCGAGGCGGCCGACCAAGCTAACGACAGCGCCGAACTCATGCGCATTTTGGGTGACCAAGGTTATTACCTGCGCGTCGACCCCGACATTGAGCCCGAGATGTTTCACTATGCAATCATCTCAGAAGGTGAGATTGAGCTACTTCGACGCGTAAAACGAGTCATCCGTGCCGGCAGAGTTACGGCAATAGAGCCCGGCCTGCTTCACTGCGAAAAAGATGACGTAGCCGTGCCGGCAAACGCGTTATTCATTGACTGCACCGCTTCCGCAGTGCCGTTTTCGGTACGCGATAAAAACAATGGCCCCATCTTTCGCGGCGACAATATTGTACTGCAGCCACTGCAGGTACCCTTAGTGGTATTCAGCGCCGCAATTGCCGCGTTTATCGAAGCTAACTTCGACGATGATGAAACGCGCAATGCCTTAGCGACCCCCGGGCCGCTGACCGACTCGCCCTCGACCTTTGCCTATGCACATCTCGTCAACATGATGAACCGTGGCGCCTGGTCAAAACACCCCGAAATGATGAAGTTTCTTGCGGGCTCGCGGCTTGATCTGACGACCGGCACCATTGCTAAGCTCGCGGCGGAAAATAGCCCTAAGATGGCAATGATGGGCAAGTTTAAAACCACTGTGGAACGCTGCATGCCCGCGGTTATCACGCTTGGCCTGCAAGCCAAGGAGCTTCACGAGGCAACATAGCAATCCGATTATCAACGAACCCGGGTTCGACCCCACGGAGCCGGTGTCATGCGCTGGACATCAGCGCCTCTTCCACCTGCCCCAGTCGCTCTTTGCCAAAGAACATTTCATCACCAACATAAAACGTCGGTATGCCAAAGCAGCCGCGTTCGACAACTGCTGCGGTGTTATCAACCAGCCTTGCCTTAACATCGGGATCCTGTGTGCTCGCTAAAATCCCAGCGCCGTCCATGCCCGCGCTGGTTAGCGCTCGTTCGAACACATCGCGGTCGTCCATTTTGAGGCCCTGCTCCCACATGCACGACAAACCAGCATTGATGTAAGGCTCTAAAAATCCCTCTGATTCAGCCATGATGGCACCACGCATGAGCATCAAGCTGTTAACAGGAAAGTGCGGATTGAATCGGAATTTATTAAGCCCGTGCCGATCGATAAAACGCTGCATCTCTAATTGGTCGTATTCCAATTTACCCTTGACGCCATTAAACGCCATCATGGGCGCCTGATTACTCGTGGCCTTGAAAATCCCGCCGAGCAAACAGGGATGTATCTTCAAGGTCGCGCCCGTGCGCTCGAGAATGTCGGGCAGAACCCGGTAAACCAGATAGGCATTTGGGCTGGCAAAATCGAACACGAACTCTAAGGTCTGACTCATCTGACAAACATCCTCTTAGGGTTGATGGTTCCACCAGGCCAGATCTGAATGCGCGCGCACGTCCAGCTCATGGGTCCAGGCGGATCGGTGTTGATGGGCTAGATGATAGTACGTCTCAGCGACCTGCTCCGGCAAAATCATCCCGTCACTGTCTCCACCGAGCGACTCGCGCAGTTTGTTGAACAGTTCGGGGCCCAGCATCTTCCCTAGGGTGTCAGGGGCGTCAACCATCCCATCAATCAGTACATGCGCTACGTGAATCCCCTGGGAGGCATACTCGGCGTTTAAGGTTTGACATAGCATACGGCGCCCCCCCATGGCGGCCGCATGGGAATGCTGGCCGGCATTGCCGCGGACTGCGGCGGTTGCCGAGGTTACCAACAAGGTGCCATGACCCCGCTCTACCATGCGCGGCAAAAGCGAATGCGCCAATCGGAACAAGGCAAAGGTCGCCATGCGCCAGCCAAGCTCGAAAGCCTTGTAACTGGTATCGAGCAGTGCTCGATTACCAATCTGGGCACCGAGATTAAAGAGCACCACTTCGATCGGACCGATGTCACGCTCTACACTGTCGATCAAGTCCTCGATTGCACCGTCCTCGACCGCATTCAGCAACCGACCCGATGCTTGGCCGCCGGACGCCTCGATATCAGCAACCAGTGCATTGAGCCCAGCCTCATCGCTACGTCGACAGAGCACCGCATGATAACCCCCGGTCGAAAACCGCTTGGCGACACTGCCGCCAATACCAGCCCCGGCCCCCAAGACCAGACACACCTTTGTCATCGCTCCACCTCTTACTTCGTCATTGGTTGCTCGTTGTGCGCAGCGCTTACATCGCAGCGCAAAACCGACCGTTCATCACATTCTTCTCTGACCGGGCACACCTCAACCGTGTGAGCGATGTTGCGTGACCCAGTGAATCATTGACTGCATAATTCAGACGACAATCTTAACAATAAGAGCGTGCGCAATGAGCAAATCGATCTCTAAGGCCGTGCCTACACTAGGTCTGTCTCTGGCAGTTCCACTAGCACTTTCACTAGCACTTCCACTCGCTCAGCCAGCGCTCGCACAAACTGCAGATTACGCGCCGTACTCGACCGACGCGTTCCCCAAACAACTGCTGTTCGGTGATACCCACGTTCATACCGGACTGTCGGGTGACGCGGGCGGATCGGGCACGCGACTAATGCCCGATGATGCCTACCGGTTTGCCCGAGGCGAGGCGGTAATGTCCAATACGGGCATACCCGTCCGCCTCGCTCGCCCCTACGATTTTTTCATGATTACGGACCACTCGGACGCGATGGGCGCCATCATCGATATCTTAGAAGGCGCACCCAACATCATGGCGGATCCTGACGGTCGCCTGTTTCATGAAGAGTTCAACGAGGGGGGGCAGACCGCAGCGAAGGCCATGTTTCGATTAATCACCCAGTTCGCACAGGGTGAGTTGTCCGAGGCCCTCAATTACCAGCCGGGCAATCCAGCCTTCGCACGAATCTGGAACGACATTGTTCAATCGGCCGAACGCTTCAACGATCCGGGCCAATTTACGACCTTTATCGCTTATGAGTGGACCTCGCTGGTCAAGGGCAACAACCTCCATCGCAACGTCATCTTTCGGGACAATGCGGAAAAGGCGCTGCAAGTCGTGCCCTTCACCACCACACCACCCCTGGGCAGCCGCGATCCAAAAGCCTTGTGGGAGTGGATGGAGTCCTATGAGCGCGACACCGGCGGCAACGTCACGGCGATTCCCCACAACGGCAACATTTCTAACGGGATGATGTTTCCGCTATTTGATGATTTTGACGAAGGCAAACCCCTTGATGCCGAGTACGCGCAAGCCCGCGAGAAATGGGAGCGGCTCTACGAGGCCACACAATTCAAGGGCGACGGCGAAGCCCACCCACTGCTCTCACCTGACGATGAGTTCGCCGACTATGAAACCTGGGACTTTGGCAACCTTGATGCGACCGAGAAGAAAACCCCCGATATGCTGCCAGGCGAATATGTACGTTCAGGGCTATTGCGTGGCTTAAGCCTGCAAAGTCAGCTGGGCACCAACCCATTCAAGTTTGGTCTTCAAGGCGCGACCGATACCCATACGGGCTTATCGACACCCGACGAAGATAACTTCTTCGGCAAATTCACCACCACCGAACCCAGTCCGAGCAGAGCAATGCATCCGGGCAGGTCGAACCCCGAAAAGGACATCACAGGACCAATGGGTTGGGAGTACAACAGTGCCGGCGTGACAGCTGTTTGGTCAACCGCCAATACCCGAGAAGCCATTTTTGACGCGATGGAACGCCGCGAAGCGTACGCCACCACTGGCCCCCGTATTCAGCTGCGCTTTTTCGGCGGCTGGGAATTCGAGGAAGCAGATGCCGTGGCACCCGATGTCGCACGCCTTGGGTATGGCAAGGGCGTCCCGATGGGCAGCGATTTACCCGCAGGCACCGGCGCCCCCTCATTCCTTATCGCCGCTATGCGTGACCCAAGAGGCGCAAACCTTGATCGTATTCAAGTCGTGAAAGGCTGGATTGAGGCGGACGGGGAAGCTCGTGAACAGGTATATAACGTTGCCTGGAGCGGTGAACGCACAATTGATGGTGCGGGAAAGCTCGCGCCGGTCGGAAGTTCAGTGACCATTAACACCGAAGGAGACACAAGCTCGGACCCCAGTTGGCGCAATGATATCGGTGCGAGTTACTTAAATGTGGTTTGGCGTGACCCCGACTTCGACCCAGCCCAATCAGCCTTTTACTACGTGCGCGTTTTAGAGATTCCCACCCCTCGTTGGACCGCCTATGACCAAGCGCGCTTTAACACGCCGGCAGAGAGTGGTGTAAGGATGACCACTCAAGAACGGGCTTACAGCTCGCCAATTTGGTATACGCCCGAGGTCACCAAAGTCGGTTCAGTAGCAGCAGTGCAATAGTCCACATAATCACGCCGATGGCGGCATCTAAAAACTGCCAGGCTCGCGGATTAGCGAAGACCGGTGCCAGCCATCGTGCGCCGAATCCCAGCGCGCCGAACCATGTCGCACTGGCACCCACAGCACCCAAAATAAACCAAAGGCGCAAACTATCGGGGTGCTGGGCACCGGTACTGCCGACGAGCAGCAGCGTGTCGAGATAGACATGCGGATTTAACAGCGTAAACGCGAGGGTCTGGGCGAGAACGGCGCGACGGCTCTCCGTCTGAGCGCCCGCACCAGCTTCGAGAAGACCCGGCTTGGTAGCGCGACGGAAAGCTTGCCAACCGTAGAAAAATAAAAACAGCGCGCCGAAAAGCGCCATGAGGTTGGCAATAAGAGGTCGATCGCCAATCACCTCCGCGAGCCCCAACACACCTGCGGCGATAAGTGCCGCGTCAGTCGTCGCACACACGGCCACGACCAATCCAACATGTTCCCGGCGAAGACCTTGCCGGAGCACAAAGGCATTCTGTGCTCCAATAGCCACGATGAGCCCAAAGCTAATCGCAAACCCCTGAAGTAGGATCGATAACGAGACTTGTGTCATTTCTGAATCCAATTAGTGCGCACTGAGGCGTTGGATATTGCGCCCAAGATACATACCGCGAAGCAGCCAACCCTTACGATTGATATGCCAGGGCGATCGGTAATCCGCATGGGTATCGCCCGCGTGATCCCAGCCACGACAATGGTTCATCTCGTGCTCCAAGACACCCGACGGCGCCTTCGTCCATAGATGGATAGTGCACTCGGCTGAGTCGTAGCGAAATCGGCGCAGGGCACACGCATCGCTGCGTTGGTCACCGCAAATCGCGCTCAACGCATCACGATCTGGCTCTTCAACAATACGAATCGTCGCCCCCAGTAAATCCGGGCAGGGTTCGGAATCGCCGTGCTCGCAACTTAAACCGTCGGGAATCATAGGGTCTGCAATCAGTATCCATCCAAAGAGCAGCATCGCTGAAACCAGCGATACGGTAAGTACCACCGTCGCGGGTTTAGCGGGCATTGCATCGGTAACCATGAACGCCAAACGGCTCACCCCCGCTCATCTAATTAGCCATCTCTTGGTCTTCTATGGGTCATCTGGTAGTCATTGTTAGCGATCTAGCAGCCGTGCAGATGAGAACAGACTAGCGTCAAGGGAAATTCAAATCACCCCATGCTTGTCACTCGGTTCTTGTTACCCCATTCATAGTAGAGTGATCGGGCATCGCAGCATTAAAACAACACACTGAGGATTCGATGAGTAACGTGGACCTGACAAATATTCACTACGCCGCCATCACCGACCTGGCCCCTCACATTGCCAAGGGCGCGCTGTCGCCGGTGGCATTAACGGAGCATATGCTCGCTCGCATTGAAGCTATCGATCCGACGCTCAAAAGTTATGCGACGGTCATGGCAGACAGCGCAAGAGCTCAGGCGCGACAAGCTGAGTCGGACATCGCCGCTGGCAACTACCGGGGCCCACTGCATGGCATACCCGTGGCGGTCAAAGATCTTTGTTTCACTGCAGGGACGCGCACCATGGCGGGAATGGCACTGCGCAAGACATTTGTGTCCGATGCGGATGCAGCCGTTGTTCAACGGCTGAAAGCAGCAGGAGCAGTGCTACTCGGCAAGCTCAATCTGACTGAGGGCGCGATGGCAGGCTACAACCCCGAGCTCGATATCCCCGTCAATCCATGGAATCCCGACTTCTGGGCTGGCGTGTCATCGAGTGGCTCTGGGGTGGCGGTCGCAGCGGGTCTTTGTTTCGCGGCCCTCGGCACCGATACCGGTGGTTCTATTCGTTTTCCCTCGATGGCCAATGGCATTGCCGGATTAAAGCCAAGTTTTGGGCGCCTGAGTCACGCGGGCACGTTTCACCTGAGCCCTTCACTTGATCACATTGGACCCATGGCCCGATCGGTCGCTGACGCAGGACTCTTATACGATGCACTGGCGGGTTTTGACAGTGACGACCCCAACTCACTGGCGGAAGACGTGGAACTGATCGGTGA
>CBFHHJ010000003.1:10648-11584 GCA_965655505.1 Luminiphilus sp. | reverse complement strand
ACCGCCATTGATCGTGCTGTCGCTGAACTTAAGACGCAAGGCGCCTCGGTGGTCAACATCAATCTCCCCATTAACCCCGATATGATCACTGAGGCCTGGTTTCTCATTAGTGCCTACGAAGCCGTTCAAGCTCATGCGGATACATTCCCCGCGCAAGCTGACGGTTATGGACCCTATTTTCGGGAGTTTCTGACACTTGGTGCCAGCATTACCACTGAACAGTATCGTCAGGCGTCCGTTGTGCGAGATAACTTCAATGACGCCTTCAATCGGCTGTGGGAGGAAATTGATATTTTGATCGCGCCAGCAGGCGGCGTCACCGTCGCTGTCGATCGCTCGACAATGTATCAAGGCATTGCAGCGTTACAGGCGGTTTCCGAGCAAGTGCACCTCGAACACACCGCACCCGCAAACTTCGCTGGTATACCAGCATTGACACTACCCTGCGGCCGAGCCGAAGACGGCGCGCCCTATGCGCTACAAATGATGGGGGCTCGACTGAATGACCGCCTCGTAATTCAGGCAGGGCAGCTCTATCAAAGCCTCACCCAATGGCACTGTCAGCACCCACAACTGTAGTCGCCAAGCGAGCAGCGTCCTCGGGAACTCCGTGTTAGCATCCGAAGCTATCGGTCGACGCTCGCCAGCAATGCGCCTGCTGGCGTTTGTGTATTGCGGTACGAGAGATCTGCACTGCAACGACTATCAATCGGAGCAACGGGATGGATAAGATTCTTATTGTCGAGGACACCACGTTCTTCGGCAGTATCATCGAGAAAAAGCTGCGCAATGAAATGGGTGCCGAGCCTGATTGGGTTCAGACCTTCGAGGAGGCACAGGACGCCTTAAGTGAGGGGACAGAATACTCACTAGCGCTTCTCAATCTGAATTTGCCCGATAATAACGGTGTTGAGATTGCCGAATTAGGCTCGGAAT
>CBFHHJ010000003.1:1955-10621 GCA_965655505.1 Luminiphilus sp. | reverse complement strand
GGGGACTCGTGAAGTCTTATCTGACGCCACAACCCGAAACGAGCGGGTGAGGGTTTTGGTCTCAGGGTGACACCCACGATAAAAATTCGTATTAGCAATGTATTAGCCTGGATCGGTTTTCTCGCACTGATCATTTGGTTGGCGGGGTTATTTGTCAAACTCAGTGGCTACTGGCAAGTTTATGAGTTCATCTCCCTCTTTATCGATACGGTGAAAGAGTGCGTGGGCGATAACTGCACAGTCAACATGCAGATGGACGGCAGCGGTCCGCCACCCACACTGTTCGACCTAGACCTTACTCCCTTGGAGAAGCTGCGTTATCCCGCGTTTTTGGCCTGGTTAGTCATCGTGTTCTTTCAATCACTGTTTGTCCGGCGGTTTCGGGTACTACCCTGGCGCCGGCTGCCTGAGCCTGCAGGCAGCGGTGCCGAAGCGGCGGCTGAACAGCCAGCCGTAGACACGCCGGATAACCAATGACTCGCCTCGTAGCAGCCAGACGCCGATCCCTTTGAGGTTGCCGCCGACAATTAGACATAACGCTAGAGTGTATTTTGCAGTCAGATCTATTCAATAGCGCTAAATCAGAGCACGTCACCGTCATAGGACCCGAGGACGACGGGAATGTGCTGCTCGCCAATAACGTGTTCGGTACTGTTGATGCAGATCGCTACTACAATGACCTTCTCAAGAGCATTGCGTGGGAAGAGCGCGAAATCGTCTTGTTCGGTAAGCGGCACAAGCAGCCTCGGCTCGTCGCTTGGTACGGGGATCCGGGTATCACTTATCGGTACTCAGGGGATTCGCTCACCGCTCTACCTTGGACCGAGACGCTGCTTTCGATCCGAGACGCGGCCGCCGCATTTTCGAAATCGAGTTTTAATAGTGTACTGCTGAACTTGTACCGCAATGGCGATGATGCGATGGGTTGGCACGCCGACAATGAACCCGAGCTGGGTTCAGAACCCGTCATCGCCTCGGTCAGCTTTGGAACCACCCGGCGCTTTGATCTAAAACACCGCTCAACCGGTGAGAAGCGACAGGTCGCCCTAGAGCATGGTTCAGTGTTGCTCATGGCCGGAAAAACCCAGCGGCACTGGGTACATCAAATAGCTCGCACCAAGAAGGTTTCAACGCCGAGAATTAATTTAACATTTCGACAGGTTACGGCAGCCTGATGATTGACCTGAGTAGCTTTTCGCCGCTATTAATCACACTGAGAGCTGCCGTGTTAGGTCAGTGCCTTGGCGCACTTACAAGGCGGTAGCAAAACAGGGTTCAACGTTCGGAGGGTGCTGGACTGCCAATGACTTCTGAGGGCGAGTAGCATCGAGCTGGAAAATGCTAACCGCGGGCAAGGCCACATTGAGACACTTCTCAATTAAAAGATGGCGAGATTAAAAGACGTGTTCATTGTAAGACAGGTATATTGAAAAACGGCTTTATTGAAAAACCGCTTTATTGAGAGACAACAACAATAAGAGGAATCACACCATAATGAAGGGGATCGTTTCAGTTCTTGGTTTGGCAATCCTGACGTTGGCAGCTTATTTGGCGTTTTGGCCTGTTGCCATTGACCCGCAGTCCTGGTCACCCGCGGATGACAGAGGCTTCACGGGCGCTTTTGAGCCCAACAATCGGCTCGCGGCCATCGAACAATTGACCATCGGCAGTGCCCACGGCCCTGAAGATATCGTCATCGCAACAGAGAACGACCGTGAGATCGTCTACACCACGTCTCAGGACGGGGTCATCATTCGCGTTGATACCGAAGCAAACTCCGCCACCGTGTTTGCTGAAACTGGCGGGGTGCCACTGGGTATGGAGCGAGACACGGCGGGCAACTTTATTGTCGCCGATGCCTTTCGCGGTCTTTTGTCAGTTAGTGCTGACGGTAAAACCGTAACGGTCCTCACCGATACCGTAGACGGTACGCCCATTGCCTACGCAGACGATCTCGATATCGCCGATGACGGCGTCATTTACTTCTCAGATGCATCAACCAAGTTTGGTGCTGAAGCGGCGGGCAGCACCCTTGCGGCCAGCCTGCTTGAGATTTCTGAGCATGGCAGGACCGGGCGAGTGCTAGCCTATGACCCATCAACGCAGGCAACCTCGGTTATTGCAAACGGATTTAGCTTTTCAAACGGCGTTGCCATGTGCCCTGACAATGACTGCATATTGGTCAATGAAACGGGTGAGTACCAGGTTCACAAAGTTTATGTTCGAGGTCCACGGCAAGGGGAGTCGGAGGTCCTTCTCGACAACTTACCTGGCTTCCCCGACAACATTAATCCCGGTGGCATGGTCGATGGCGAGCAAACCTATTGGTTGGGCCTCGCTTCACCCAGACTGGCTCGACTCGATGACGCCGCTCAGAAGCCCTTTCTGCGAGCGCTTTCCTATCGATTGCCCGAGTCAATGCGTATTCAGCCCGCGAGCTACAGCATCGTGATTCAGATCGATCAGAATGGTAAAGTCCTGCAAACACTACAGGATCCCGAGGGCGCCTACCCCGTCACAACGGGTGCAATCGAGGGTAATGGCTGGCTGTATGTCACCTCGCTACAAAGCCCTTACCTTGGTCGGGTAAAGTATCCCTAAGCGGTTATCGCAGCTAAATCTGTGGTCTCCAAGAGTCCAAAAGGTGCATCGCGGATAACTGAGAGCCGAAGCGGTAGCGGTATCGTTGAAATATATTGGTAAAGGCGCGGGCAATCGAGAAGAACGTTTAAGACGTCACAGCATCGCTGCTACCGATTGCCTAAGCTCTTTGGGTGCGCTGGGGATTCCCTGTCAGCTCTGATGTCGCGGATGCTTCATTACCCTGATCAGACTGCTGATCTTCGAGGCGCTGCGCAATCTGTTCGCTCAGGGTCGGGCGCGTGGTCGAGACGACCGCGGCAGAGACTTCATTGCCGTCACTACGCTGCTGCGAAGCGGCTAAACCACTTGCTGGAGCGTTAGCCTCCGCGCTACCACTGCCGGGAACTTGCCCCGCAGTGCTGACAACTGGGCTAGTGGCTAAGTTAGCGGCTGAGTTAGTGGCTGGGCTGGGAGCTGCGCTAGCAGCTGAGTTGGAGCTACTAGCAGAATTGGTGGCGGCGGTAGCACTGTTTCCGCGCTCTCCCAACAGATCTTGGATTCGCTGCTGAAGCGCATTGCCCGCCGCCAAGTTTGCACCCGGCGCAGCCGACGTGGTGCTCGTGTTGTCTTGCTCTGCAGCAAGGCGCTGACGAGCCGCATCGGACACACTTACGGTGCTCACGCGCTGAGCGCGACTGGTCACGTCCGTTTCCGTTGAAACGGGGCCGGCAGCGCCTGAAGCGGCGCCGGTCGGCACAGCAATTCGCTGCGCCTGCTCGGCGGCTATCGACTGAAGATTAGGTGCCAGATTGGCCACATTCGCTGAAACGCCGGTATTGCTACTGATGTCGGGCATAAGTTGCTCTCCAACTAGTCTGGTTCTCGGCTTTCCCAACGCATGCCTGTGGGAAATTCGAGACTGCTTGCATATCTGTTAAGACGCGCAAACTCGACGGTGCATTACAGTGTATGCCTTTATTTTTTCGGATACCAACCACTCGTTTACAGCCCCAAAAACGTTGGCGATAGCGTCCGTTTACTGGTATTGGTAATCAATATGAATGTGGGCGGCCCTCCGACGAGCAGTGACTTTAATTAGCTTGCGAAGAAACGGTGATTGGCTGGCTGGCAAAGCGGCTAGGCCCTTTCATTTATAGGCCCCTCAATTGGAATAGCTTCCATGGCCTTCACCGACAGAGGGTCGAAAGGCGGCGATGCATTTGCCGCATAGCAGCCTGCACCCGCGAGCAAGGATAATTTCAGAACTAAATGTAAGTACTCACTATAGTTA
Organism: Luminiphilus sp.; assembly: GCA_965655505.1. Classification (GTDB taxonomy): domain Bacteria; phylum Pseudomonadota; class Gammaproteobacteria; order Pseudomonadales; family Halieaceae; genus Luminiphilus. The sequence continues at coordinate 6,747 of CBFHHJ010000003.1, read as the reverse complement.
CAGTATTAATTTTAAAAACAATGAGAGACCTGTTCTATGACTGCTACCAGTAGTTCCAACAGTACCCATCACGTTTCCGATAACGACTCGGGCAACTACAAGATCATCGAGGTACGCCAAGACGAATGGCAAACGACTCGGATTCACGAAGCGCCGCTACCCGCCAAACTCGAACCGGAGCAGGTGTTGCTGAAGATCGACCGCTTTGCAATCACCGCCAACAATATCTCCTACGCCTCATCGGGGGGGGCCCTCGGCTATTGGCGTTTTTTCCCGACGGAGGATGGTTGGGGACGCATCCCCGCAATGGGCTGGGCAGATGTCATCGCGTCAGAGCACCCCGATGTCAGCGTCGGTGAGCGAGTTTGGGGGTTCTTTCCCTTTGGCAGTCACTTATTGATTAAAGCTGGCAAGATCCGTCCCGGCCAATTCGCCGACGTTTCCGAACACCGAGACGGATTGGCGCCAGTCTACGCTGACTTTGATCGTGCGGCAGCCAACCCCATTTACGATCCGGCAAGAGAAGATCAAGACAGCCTTCTACGCGGCCTGTTCATGACCTCTTGGCTGGTGGAGGACTTCCTAACGGTCAATGACAACTTTGCCGCCAAGAGCTGCCTGATTACCAGTGCATCCAGCAAAACCAGCATCGCCCTCGCCCATTGCGTCAAACAGCGAGGCCAGCTGACAAGTGTCGCGGTGACCTCAGATCGAAACAAAGCCTTCTGCGAAAGCCTTGGCTGCTACGACCAGGTCATTACCTACGATGACATAGGCAGCCTTGATGCTAGCGAGCGTGCCGTCATGGTGGATATGGCAGGAAATGCTGGCGTGATCAGCACCGTCCACCACCACTTTGGTGACAACATGGTGCACTCCTGCCGTATCGGCGCCACTCATCACGATGCGATGGGCCCGACTTCCGACCTACCCGGCGCAACACCCGAGTTCTTTTTTGCACCCCATCACGTACAAACGCGCAGTGCCGAACTGGGTGCTCAAGTGTTAATGGCAGGTCTCGCCAAGGGGTTTGTTGACTTCCGTATTTTTTGCGACAGCTGGCTAAAGATCACCACTAGCCGCGGGCCTGCGGACGCTGAAGCCGCGTATCAGCGTGTTCTCTCTGGGAAAGCGGATCCTGCTACCGGCGAGATCGTATCTCTGTGGGGTGATTAACGAGATGATTAAGCGGCGACCAGCCGTGCGCACGCCCGGGGTTTTGTTTGCACGCCTGATTGGGTTTTTGTTCGGGCTTGCAGTTGCGCTGCCTAGCGTCGCTTCACAGCCAAATGTGCTAATCGTTTACGTAGATGACCTCGGTTACGGCGATACCAGCATCTACGGTCACCCGGTGATCGAAACCCCCGTTATTGATCAGCTCGCTACGATCAATACCTCACCGATGAATCGCGATCGTTTCCTGATCGTTACTACACGCAGTGGCGTGATCGACCCGATCGCGGCAAGGGCGAGTATTACGCCAACGTCTCTTTCATGGACTTTCAGCTGGGCCGGGTGATCGATCACCTGGAAGCGAACGGTGAGCTCGATAACACGCTGGTGATTTTCAGCAGCGACAACGGTGCTGACACGCAAGCAAGTTTTTTATTGGTCATTACCTACACCCGATGGACTCGAGTACGCGGTACGCGACGGAGACTGGAAACTCCTACTGGATGGCGATGGTAGCCCGGCTCAGCTTTACAACTTAAAGACCGACCGGTACGAACTTTACAATCAACTGACCGTCGAACCGGATATTGCCGCGCGCCTGAGCGCATCGTTTCGTGATCTACGTGCCGAGATAGAAACGTCGCCCTGAGCCGTTACTCCCCACTTTTAGAGTCAGACCCTTTATCGGTCTTAAGATCAAATAAACCCGATGCCAGCAACTGGCGAGTCACCGGCAACATCTCATTATTATCTTCGTCATAGTTCGCGCTGGTTCCGAACCACGCAATAACAAGCTGGCGACTGGGATCGACGTACAAACCCTGCCCTGAATACCCCGACTTGAAGCGACCCCCGTCGCGCCAGATGTAGTCCCACTGCCATCCTGTGCCAATGGTGTCGCCCGTACCGAACGTTTCGAAAATCTCCATATCGGGCGTAACAGCGACAGGCAAATTACTTGTTTCCATACGCTGAATTGTCGCCGCCGTGAGTGGGGTGGAGTCACTGGCATCGATATACAACTGGCCAAATCGCGCGATGTCGCGCAAGCGAGCCGAGATACCCCCCGACGCATAGCTGAAGCCCCGATCATTCACCGCCATCAGCGCATCAGCTTCTGCCCCGATAGTGCGCCAAATCAGATTCTGCAGCGCCACTGGGAATGACTGGCCCGTCACCGCCTCCACAACGAGCGCAAGAACATTGGTATTCACCGAGACGTACTCAAAGGCCTCGCCCGGCGCGCGGTGGCGCGTCATTGTTTTGAGATGGTTTAAGAATTCAATGTTGCGCCCAGTTGGCGCAGTGATGCCCAGCGATTCTTCATTTTGATAAACGCAGGTGTCGGTATTTTGATAGCCGTCATCATCAAGGCAATCGATACCGGAGGCGTTATCGACGAGATTCCGCAGTGATACGCCTTCCCACGCGCTGCCTTTCAGCGCGGGCACGAAGTCATCGACGGGGCGCGTCATATCCACCTGACCCCGATCGACCAATATGGCGAGTGCCGTAGACGCAACCACTTTGCTCACAGACCACGCAAAGTGCCGCTGCCAGGGTGCCATACGCGGGTAGGCTTCAAAGACCAGGGCACCCTTATGCAGAATGACGACGCCATCGAGCAGGTCATCCCCCGCAACATAATCGGCAAAGCTCCCTGCGCCCTGACTCGATTGGACCGGCGCACTAGCGAGTTCAGCGCGCAAGTGGTGTCTTAGAGGCGAGACAGCAGCCACGTGATTAATGGTAGCGACATCGAGGTACGCGCCTACGTTCAAGTGAAACTGGCGCGAAACCGCACCGCCGCTGTCGAAATTTTGCGGCGTCACCTGCACATGCGCTGACCGCAAGTCATCAATCACATCAGCGCGGACCGCGCCAGTCACCATCAAAAACAACAGCCAAAGCGCCGATAATCCAGCGACCGGAGTCAACAGCCGGCCCGACGGCAATCTAGGTAAGGCAATCCACCTCCGTGTCATCGAAGCCCCACAAATATAAGCATTACTAAACTCACGTATGTATTGATGCCTCTGATTGACGCCCACAAAATCTCTGGGGCTGGCCAGCGGATCTGGTCCGTCGCTTTGATCACTGGCTCCGATTACCGGGTTTGGTCAAAACCGGGTAACTTCCGCTTGGGATGCATACCATCCACCATGCCCATAAAAGGTGGGTGGATGGAGTATCCCAGCATGCGGCGAATATCCTCAGACACCGATGCCGCAGTCTCCTTTGATACCGATAGAAAATAATTTTCCTGAGTACGCGCCCACGGCTCGCAATACTGGCAGGTCAGCGCCAAGCGATCACCTCCGCTAGCGTTGGCGCCGCCACCGTGCCAGAGGTTGCCCATAAACAGAATACAGGAGCCCGCGGTCATCACCGCCTGAACACGTTCATCACTATCGCGCGGAGTGCGCTGGTCATCCCAACGGTGGCTGCCCGGTATCGCAACCGTCGCGCCATTTTCCGCCGTAAAATCATCGATGGCAAAAACCGTCGCAATGCTGATTGCAGGTCGCGGACGGGGCCAAGGATAAAAGCCATCGTCGACATGCTCGGGCTGTGCTGGAGAATCGCTCTGAATGTTGATGACCTGCGCCTGCGAAAGCAGATAATTTGGCATCAACAAACGATCCAGGTGCGCCAAAATCAAAGGGTGTTCGATAAAGGGGTCGGCGGCTCTCACTTTCTCGGGCAACCCATAGATACGCTGGGTGCGCTCACCCTCAAAGGAGTTGCGGCCAGCCTTCACTAGAAACGGCGCGGCCTGCTCTCGTAACCGATCAAGCTGCTCTTGGGTGACGATGTCCTTCAAAATGACGAAACCATCTTGCAGGAGTTGCTTCCGTTGCGCGTCAACCAGTTTACTATCAACCGCCCGCGCAGCATCACTCTGTGTCTGACTGAACGTGCCGGCGACATCACTCTGGACGTACTGTTGGAAGTCTGGAATGTCCAGAAACTCACGACCACCCTTCCCGTCAGTGCTGCGTGTCATTGCATCTGCCTCCTCTCAAGCCGATAAAACATATCATTAAGTCCTGCCTGTGTGCTGAAACACGCCACGTTACCCACCAGAATGCCAAACCACCATGCATCCGGTGATCTTCACGCCCGCGAAGACGATCTGCGGACGAGTGGCGCACGAGTCTTTAGGGAGGTAACTTGAGCACTGGTTCCAATCATCACTTATGTTTCAACGACCCTCAGCTAATAAGAGCCACTTGCCATGATCAATCTCGTCCTGAAGCAAAGAAATTTTAATAGTCCGCTCGCAAATCAGCCAACACCGCAATCTCTTGGCTGCCTACTGGCGTCGGCAGCAGTGCTTTTTTTTAGTCCGCTAACATCGCTTGCTGATGCCAATCAAAGTGACTGCACCTCAACGTCAGATCGACAATATCTGTGCGGCATCCCAAGTGCCGAGGATCTCGTGCGGCTGTCAGATACATCGCTGCTGCTTGCGAGCGTGTTTGCGCCGGGCCCCGGCATGCTCAACGTTATAGATACGAAGACCGCATCATGGCACTCGGTTTATCCCACTGATTTGACCACCGGCGCGGCAAGCAACGCGTACGACACATCCCGTTTCCCTGACTGCCCGGGGGCA
>CBFHHJ010000003.1:0-1945 GCA_965655505.1 Luminiphilus sp. | reverse complement strand
GCAGCGATGGTGACCCATGGGCTATTCATCACCGAGGAAACAGATACGCACTCAACGCTGTATGCCGTCAGCCATGGCGCCCGAGAAACGATTGAAGTCTTTGATGTTCACCGTCCCGACCCGTCGGCACTGCCGGTGGTCACCTGGATTGGCTGTGTTCCAACCCCCGAGGGCCAAGAAGCCAACAGTGTTGCGGTGCTTGGGGATGGAAGCCTGCTGGCGACCATTCCCGTCGAACACGGTTTTACCTTCGCTCAATCCATGGAAGGAATCGCAACGGGTGCTGTTCATCACTGGGACTCGACGACGAATGACTGGCAACGACTTGATGCCACCGCTCAGCCCTATCCGAATGGCGTAGAAATTGGCACCGGAGAACAATCGTTCTACATCGCTTCATCGGGGCTACGCAAGATTATTGAATACAGCCTCGACCCGTCGAACCGTGTTCTTCGTGAGTCTTCTGAGATGACGATTATTCCGGACAACCTCCACGCAGACCCAGAAGGCAATCTGCTCACCGGCGGACTCCTGTTTGATTATCCGGAGTGCGTGGTGTTTGACGCACAGGGGAACTTCTCGCTGGAACTATTTGGCGCCTGCGCACGTCCCTACGAGGTACTGTCTTATGACCCTAACAGCCTACAGCCGACCAAACTGGCGGCAGGCGCGGCTAATGCGTCATTCACTAACGTGACAATGGGTGTTGAAGTGAATGGATCAGTATGGGTCGGTACCTTTGCGGGTGATCGCGTGGAGTACGTCTCCACCGCCACTGCGAACGGTGAGGATTGATTCAAAAGCCCATTTGATGTGATCGGGTATTCAAATCCGGCCAAGTAAATAGCTGCGCCGCGAATAACAATGAGGATATTAATCATGAGTGAAGAGACTAGCGAAGCCGCCGTGGAGCTATTTGCGGTACCCACGCCGAATCAGACGCTGCCTTTAGTCTTTGGCTCTCCCCGCCGCTATGTCCAGGCGGCTGGTGTCATTGAGCAATCCGGCATCTATGTCAGCAAGATGGGATTCGCTGCTTGCGGCGTGGTCATGACAGCCCGCAGCGAACAAGCGGAAGGTGGGCGCGTTGTGGCAAGTCTCCAAGGCGCGGGCATTACCGCTGAAGTCAGCTTGTTTGGCGGCGAATGTTCCTTTGAAGAAATCGAGCGACATGCTTCATTTCTGCGCGAATCAGGGACTGCCCTTGATTGTTTGATTGCCATTGGCGGGGGCAAGGTCGTCGATGCGGGTAAATCGATCGCCCACCGGCTTGACGTGCCAGTCGTCATCATCCCCTCTCTCGCGTCGAACGATGCCCCTTGCTCTGCGGCTTCAGTCATATACACACCTGAGGGCGTTAGTGAGTCCTTTGAAGTGTTTGCTGAAAACCCCGCGCTGGTCCTCGTAGATACTGCGGTCGTTGCTGCTGCACCTGCACGATTTCTTGTGGCCGGCATGGCCGATGCTATGGCCACCTGGTACGAGGCGCGCGCATGCGCTCAAAATCCGAACGCAGTGACCGCATTCGGTGCGAGCCCAACACTCGCAGGCACCGCGATCGCCGAGCTCTGCGCCAAGGTCGTCTACGCAGACGGGCAAGGTGCGCTTGAGGAACTCACTGCTGGCGCGGCGGGCAAGCACCTTGAAAACATTGTTGAAGCCAACACGCTACTGAGTGGCGTGGGTTTCGAGTGTGGCGGATTAGCAGCAAGCCACGGGGTGGCTCAAGCGTATACCGTTATCCCATCAGTACACGAGAACTTCTTACACGGCGAAATGGTTGCCATGGGTATACAGGCACAATTAGCACTGGAAAACTGGGACTCTGAGGCTGATCGGTGCGCCGAATTCTTCAACGACATTGGCCTACCGGTTACGCTCGCTCAATTAGGACTCTCACCGGACGATACCGAGTCCCTCGGGAGTATTGTGGAGGCCGCCTTGG
>CBFHHJ010000002.1:0-60643 GCA_965655505.1 Luminiphilus sp. | reverse complement strand
AATCCATTCTTACCGGCAGTGGTGTAAACCATGTGCCCAGTATCAGATGTAAACCATGTCTGCGGTATACACCTTGGTGAATTTGGTCGGTGTGAGAGGATTTGAACCTCCGACCCCTTCCTCCCGAAGGAAGTGCGCTACCAGGCTGCGCTACACACCGAGGGCGCGAAATCTAGCAAGACAGAACGGGATTTTCAATTCAGCGAAGCGCCGCCTCACTCGGGTTTCAAAACCTCAATAAACGCCAGCCCAACGGGCGATGACCTGACTCAGCAAACTGAACCCGGTGACCACGGCGATTAGCAAAAACACCAGAAATACAGGCCTGAATGGTTTTCGCTCGACGGAGTTCACGCCACGCTTGAGAAACTCATCAACCTTCGCCTGATCCTCCGGATAAAGACGCGGCTCATTGGGATCGCTTGTTTTGCTTTGCGGTGAATTAGACTGCTCACTCATGCTGATTCCAGTAACGCATTCCACGAAAACGGTTCTAGGGGATAGGTAACGGCCGGTCGTGACCGCCACCACCTTGCCATACTCTCGCGTATGACATTCGTAGCACACAGTGTAACCAAGCTTAAGGCCATTCAGGTGGCTGATTTTTTCCGAATCCATCTTGAGACATTACTGCCCGCCCGTTGCCTGCAATGCGAAGAGCCGTGCGAAGGCCCCGCATGGTTGTGCAATAACTGCGTCACTGGTGTCCCCCGCAACACTTATCGCTGCGCGCATTGTGCGTTACCTCTGGTGCCGCTCATACCTACTAACAGTGGGGCTATTAGCACGGCTAAAACTAGGGCTATCACTAGGCCTAATACCAAGGCCGATGATACGGCCAAACGAAGCGCTAACAATAAGCCAATCACAGCCTCGCGCTGCCCCGATTGCCAAACGACCCCCCCGCCTTTCGCGTCTGCAACCGTCCCGCTGATTTACGAGGACATTGTTCGAGACATGATTCGCCGCTGGAAGTTTGAAAATCGACCCGAGCTAACGCAGCTGTTGGTTGAACTGGCGCTCGAGGGTGCCGCCCCGCCGAGCAATATCGATGTCATCGTCCCGATCCCGATGACCTTCCCACGCCGATGGCGCCGGGGATACAACCAGGCAGAACTTATCTGTTGGGCACTCAGCCGGCATTGGCGCCGTCACAACAGCGTAACGCTGCCGGTATCCCGCGCACTGAGCGTCACAGGGTCCCGGCCCCTACAACACCGGTTGGGGCGTGTGGCGCGACGCGACAATGCCAACAATCGATTCGGTAGTCGCCGCAGATTGGTTGGTCTGCGCGTACTGCTGGTTGATGACGTCATGACCACTGGTGCCACGCTCTCGGCTGCATCAGAAAGGTTGCTTGAAGCTGGCGCCGACCATGTCGAGGTCTGGGCGCTGGCAAGGGCACGTCGCCGGGGTCCTGCTGCTGATATCATCGACTAATCTGCTGCCAAGCGCTGAATGGGGTAAGCTCGGGCCTTGCAGTTAATCGGCTCACTGTGCGGCACTCTAGCTATGAACCAACAATTTCTATGAGCCACCCTTACGATCACCTCACCCCAGATCAGGTTGTCGATTGCGTCGAAGCAGCGGGATTTCGCTGCGATTTGCGCCTAATTGCCCTCAATAGCTACGAAAATCGGGTATACCAAGTCGGCATCGAAGACGCGACGCCGGTGATCGTCAAGTTCTACCGCGCAGACCGGTGGAGTGATGAGCAGATTCTGGAGGAACACACCTTCTCGCAGGAACTGGTCGACCACGAACTCTCTGTGGTAGCGCCCCTGGCGATTGATGGGCAGACCCTGCACTGCGTCGCCGGCTTTCGCTTTAGCGTATTTCCACGCCGCGGCGGCTACCCGCCAGAATTCGATAACTTTGATCACCTCTTAAGCTTAGGCCGCACCCTAGGGCGTATCCATGGCGTGGGTGCAGCCACACCCTTTGCGACCCGCCCCTCGCTTTCGATTGACCTCAAAGTCGCCAGCAGTCGCGAGTTTTTACTGGAGCATTTTATTCCCAGAGATCTGGTGCCCGCTTACGAGTCCCTGAGTCGCGACTGTGAATCGGCGGTGCGTGAGTTGATGGCTGACTACGGCACAGAAGACAAGCAGCGACTGCATGGAGATTGCCACGGTGGCAACATTCTATGGCGCGATGACACGCCGCACTTTGTCGACCTCGACGACTGTCTTTCAGGGCCGGTTATCCAAGATTTATGGATGTTTTTAAGCGGCGATCGCGTGCAGCAGGAACTACAACTGGCGGAAATCATTAGTGGCTATGAGGAGTTCAATCGCTTCGATCCGCGGCAGATTCGTTGGATTGAGGCGCTGCGCACGATGCGCATCATGTCGCACGCCGCGTGGCTGGGTCGGCGCTGGGATGATCCTGCCTTTCCTCGGGCATTCCCTTGGTTTGGACAGGAACGCTTCTGGTCCGATCACATTCTAGAGCTCCGCGAGCAAATGGCAGCGATGAACGAGCCCACGTTACGGTTGCTTTAGCGAGACCGTCCGCCTTGGCGGAGTCACATCCGCGATGACCGATACACCTTGCTAGCACTTCGTGACTAACGTACGCGGTTCTAGTCAGCGGTTCTAGTCAGCGGCCTTGGAACGATCCTGACAGCAGTTTGATCATCGGTTCTGGCGGGCCCGCGGGTAGATAACAGTCCACAGCCAAAACCAGAAACTGTTGTCTTTGAGGACCTCGCGGTCAACGTGGTCAAAAAAAGCTGCGGTTTTTTCAGGGTCACTGTAAGCGTCGAGACGGGTTCTGCGGGTGCGATCAGGATCAAGGCTTTTGACAACCCGGGCGGGGTTGCCGGCAACAATGACATTTGCCGGCACGTCGCGGGTGACAATCGCCCCCGCCGCAACGACGCTGTTTTCGCCGACGGTTACACCCTTAAGGACTTTAGCGTGATCGCCCACCCAGACATTATCCTCTAGGCACACCGGTGTTACCCGTTCGTCGCGATCGATTCGGTCGTACAAACCGTGCCAATCAGAGTCCGTGATATAGGCACCGTTGGCGAGCATCACGCCATCGCCGAGGGTCACGCTATCACTGGCGCTGATGCGCGAGCCGGGGCTCATCAGGCAGGCGTCACCGATTGTTACCGAGCCCTCGCCGAATGTCCGGCCCCAGACGCCGATTTCGACCCGATGATGCGGCTCGCCGATAGCGGTAAATGAGTGGCCAATACGAATGTTGTCCCCTGAGATTCTCACGAACCAAGGGTTCATTATGTTGGCGTGAGAACCAAGAGACTCGCAGCGGGGTCGCAGGTAGTAGTCGACCCACGCATCACGCAACCACAACCACGATTTTTTGACCCAGTAGGGCCGGAGATCAGCACGCATGCATCGGTTCCATCAGTAAGCCGAGGTATCATGGCAAGGTGAAATCAGTACCGCAAATACCCATCGACACCGGCCCCATTGTTAGCGACCAAACCGGCCCCGCTTCGGGGTTGTCTGCATTAGTGCGCAAGCACCTTACCCACCCCTGGCAAAAGCCGGTGCCTGAACATACCCGCCGTGCCGCCGATGAGGCACTGGATTGGCTCCGGGCCCTCGGCAAGCCCCCGCTAATCCTCGATTCTTTTTGTGGTACCGGGTTAAGCACCAGCAACCTTGCACGCTTACACCCAGAAGCCGCCGTGATCGGTATCGACAAGTCAGCCGCTCGACTCGGTCGCCACCAGAAAACCGACGGAAACTACCTGCTGGTTCGCGCCGAGTGTGAACCATTTTGGGCTTACCTTGTCGATGCAGCGGTAACACTACAGCAGCACTACTTGCTTTATCCCAACCCCTGGCCGAAAAGCGGTCAGCTCAAACGGCGAATTCACGGGCATCCGGGCTTTCCACTGCTTACCGCCTTGGGTGGCGCTATCGAATTACGCAGCAACTGGAACATCTACGTTCAAGAGTTTGCGCTTGCCTGTAACTTGATCGATATCCACGGTGTCCTCGAGACGCTGACTCCCGAAGCTCCAATTACGCTGTTTGAACGTAAGTATCATGAGCGCGGCCAGAGCCTGTGGCGATTTCGGAGCGCTAAGAACTAACGCGCGGCTAAATGGCTTGCCGATCTATTGCGTTCTACTGCACAGACAGGTTTTTCTCCATGCCTAGAGCAGTTTCGCGGAGTGCGCTACCCTATGTCGCGCCGATCACGGCGCTGAGGGCGATACCATGGCATCAATACAACCGGTAAGTTTTGCTGAGACCCAGGGGGGCGACCCTATCTGGGAGCGGATTCGCGAGGAAACCCGAATTGCAGTCGCCGACGAACCCATTTTGGCCAGCTTCATTCACGCCACCATATTGCATCATGACGAACTCGAGTGCGCGCTGAGTTTTCATCTGGCCAACCAGCTAGATAGCCCCTCTGCGTCGTCGATGATGCTGCGCGAGATATTTCTCGAAGCATTCAATGCCGACAACGCAATACGCTGTGCTATCCGCGACGATCTAAAGGCAGTGCTTGAGCGCGATTCAGCCTGCCACGAATACTATTTGCCGTTTTTATACTTCAAAGGCTTTCACGCGCTGCAGACCTATCGGGTTGCACACTGGCTTTGGCAGCAGGGGCGTCGCTCGCTAGCTTTGTTTTTGCAGAGCCGAATGTCCCAGAAATTTGCTGTCGACATTCATCCCGCAGCTCGGTTTGGCCACGGCATCATGCTTGACCATGCCACCGGCTTAGTGGTGGGTGAGACCGCCGTGGTGGGAAACAATGTGTCAATCTTGCAGTCGGTAACCTTGGGCGGCACCGGAAAAATAGATGGCGATCGCCATCCAAAAATTGGTGATGGCGTGCTGATCAGCACGGGTGCGAAGATTCTTGGCAATATACAAGTGGGCGAAGGCGCAAAGGTCGGCGCCGGATCAGTCGTCTTAAAAGATGTTCCACCCCACACCACGGTGGCTGGTGTGCCTGCACGGGTTGTGGGAGACGCCGGATCAGAGTCGCCGGCACTCGACATGGATCACGCGATCCCCGAGTCCAATTGGTAAGTAATTAACCCAAGCGGCGGCGGCCCAACAGCGCAGGAGCAGCTCGTCCCCTGACGGTGCCAAGGACCAGACCTTGGACTAAAAGCACGACTGACGATCACTGATGATACTTGGGCGAGAGCTCTACCACTGCATCCACCATGGCGGAGACGTGCTCAGGATTCACGCCGGGGGTAATGCCATGACCCAAATTGAAGATGTGCCCCGAGCCAGTGCCGAATCCCTCAAGAACTGTTGCCACCTCGGAGCGAATCCGCTCGGGTGATGCAAACAGCATCGAAGGATCCATATTCCCCTGCAAGGCAACTTTGCTACCCACACGCTGGCGCGCGGCACTGATATCCGTTGTCCAATCGAGGCCCACCGCATCAGCGCCACAATCGGCGATTGTTTCCAACCACTGACCGCCACCCTTAGTGAAAACAATAATGGGCACTCGTCGGCCGCCTGCTTCCCGCGGCAAGCGCTCAATGATGGCTTTCATATAGTTAAGAGAGAACTCTTGGTAAGCAGCGTGACTTAGCGCACCGCCCCAGGTATCAAAAATTTGCACTGCCTGTGCGCCACTTTCGATTTGGGCGGTTAGATACAGGGCCACCGCTTCAGCGAGCTTCTCGAGCAGCTGGTGCATCTGTGCCGGCTCATTAAAAGCCAGAGCTTTTACTTTGGCGAAATCCTTCGATGAACCGCCTTCAACCATGTAAGTCGCCAGCGTCCACGGGCTACCAGAAAAACCAATCAACGGGACCGAGCCTTTCAGCTCTTTGCGAATCAGTGAGACCGCATCCATTACGTAGCCCAACTCAGAGACGGCGCGCTGGGGCTGCAGTGCGTTGATATCCTGAGCTGTTTTAAGAGGACGCTCAAAGCGTGGGCCTTCGCCCTCAGAAAAATACAGACCCAGCCCCATTGCGTCGGGGATGGTCAAAATATCCGAAAACAGAATGGCGGCATCCATCGCATAACGCCGCAGAGGCTGCATGGTCACCTCACAGGCCAACTCCGGGTTGGTGCAAAGTGCCATGAAGCTGCCCGCTTCTTGCCGCGTGGCTCGGTACTCGGGCAGATAACGACCCGCCTGACGCATCATCCAAAGGGGCGTGCGGTCAACAGGCTCACGCAATAGGGCACGAAGGAAGCGGTCATTCTGTAATGTTGTCACGGGAAACGTCTCTTAATTTTTAATGTTTTGTTTGCTTACGTTTGGGTTCACTTGGCTAGTTTTTTCATGGCCAGGTTTCGCATGGCCAGAGTTAGCATAGCTCGGATTGGCTGCGCCCGAGCCGCTACCCGGCAGACAATCTGGGCGTCAGACGCCCAAGTAATCCAGAATACCATCTGCAGCCTCACGGCCCTCCCAAATTGCGGTAACCACGAGGTCGGATCCGCGCACCATATCGCCACCGGCGAATACTTTCGGGTTCGATGTCTGAAACTTATAGGTCTGCTGCTCGGGAGCGACCACACCCTGCCAATCATTGAGTTTGACATCAATGTCAGTGAACCAATCCGCAGGGCTTGGCTGGAAGCCAAAAGCCATGATGATGGCATCAGCTTCAATGACGGTTTCAGAGCCCTCAACGGGCTGAGGTCGACGACGACCATCGGGACCTGGCTCACCGAGTTCGGTCTCGACAACCTTAATACCGATCGCCTCGCCGAAATATTCCATCACTTCAATTGGTTGGCGGTTGAATAGGAATTTAACCCCCTCTTCTTTCGCGTTCTGTACCTCTTTCCGCGAGCCCGGCATATTCACTTCATCGCGCCGGTACACACAGTACACGCGGTCGGCCTGCTGCCGGACAGCGGTACGCACGCAATCCATCGCAGTGTCGCCACCACCGAGGACAACAACGGTTTTTTCTTTCAGATCTATGTATTCATCCGGGTTCTGGGGATACCCCATTTTCTCGTTGACGTTACCCACCAGGTAATCCAGGGCTTTGTAGACACCGGGAAGATTTTCCCCGGGGAAGCCCCCTTCCATTGCTGTATAGGTACCCATCCCAAGAAAGACCGCATCGTACTCTGCGAGCAAATCATCAATCTCAATATCGACACCAATCTCGGTGTTGAGACGAAACTCGATGCCCATGCCCTCAAACACTTCACGGCGGCGCTCCATGACTTGCTTCTCAAGCTTGAATTGCGGAATACCGAACGTCAGGAGGCCACCAATTTCAGGATAGCGGTCAAAAACCACCGCCTTGACGCCGTTGCGCGTGAGGATATCCGCGCAACCGAGGCCCGCGGGGCCCGCACCGATAATGGCAACTTTCTTGTCGGTCGGGACAACGTCGGATAGGTCGGGACGCCAGCCCATGGCCAGCGCGGTATCGGTAATGTATTTCTCTGAATTACCAATAGTCACCGCACCAAAACCGTCGTTTAAGGTGCACGCACCTTCACAGAGACGGTCCTGTGGGCAAACTCGGCCACACACTTCAGGCAGGGTATTGGTCTGATGACTGAGTTCAGCCGCCTCAAACAAATTGCCCTCAGCCAGCAGCTTGAGCCAATTAGGAATGTAGTTGTGCACTGGGCACTTCCACTCGCAGTAGGGATTGCCGCACTCAAGACAGCGGTGACTCTGCTCCGCCGCCTGTCCGCCAGTAAACGGATCATAGATTTCAACGAACGCTTCGGTGCGCGTATCAAGATCTTTTTTCGGAGGATCCTGACGCTCAACGTCTAGAAATTGAAAATTATTGGCCAGTCGTGTGCTCATGCTGCCCTCTCTCAGTCGGTGTCACGTAATCGTGACAACAAGGTGTTTACGTCGGCAGCTTTCGGCTTAACCAGCCAAAAACGACCCACGTAATCCTCAAAATTTTCCAGCAAATGGCTGCCCCAAGCTGACCCGGTCTCTTGCACAAATTCTCGGATGTTGTCCCTCAAATGATGGCGCTGCGCTTCCATTGCCTCACCACTCACCCGATGGATTTCCACCAGTTCGCTATTGAAGCGGTCAATAAACGACCGATCCTGATCGAGCACATAGGCAAAACCGCCTGTCATACCAGCACCGAAATTGACGCCAGTAGGACCAAGAACCGTGATACAGCCGCCGGTCATGTATTCGCAACAGTGATCGCCCGCGCCCTCGATAACCGCAAAGGCGCCGGAGTTGCGCACACCGAACCGCTCACCCGCCACACCCGCTGCGAATAGTTTTCCGTTGGTGGCGCCGTAGAGACAAGTGTTACCGACAATCGATGTGTGCTGACTTTCAAAGGTCGAGTCTTTCGGCGGGTAGATCACCAGCTTCCCGCCGGCCATCCCTTTACCCACATAATCGTTGCAATCGCCTTCAAGGTACATGTGGACGCCGCCCGCGTTCCAAACACCGAAGCTTTGTCCTGCGGTTCCCGCAAAGCGAATCACAATCGGGCTATTTTCCAGCCCACTGTTACCGTAGCGCTTCGCGATCTCACCTGAGATACGAGCACCGATCGAACGGTCGCAGTTTGTAATCGTGTAGCTGAACTCCCCGCCTTCTCCCGATTCGATCGCGGGCAACATATCCGCGACCATCTGATTCGCCTTCTCAGCAGTATCGAAGGGATCGTTGCTGGCGACCTGGCAAAACTGTGGCTGATCCCCCGCATCGGGGTCTACCCAGAGTATTGGGTCTAGTGTGAGCGCTGCATGCTTGTCAGTCGTTCCAGGCAGTCGCTTCAGCAAATCTGTTCGGCCAATGAGATCCTCAAGCTTGCTGACGCCTAAACGCGCAAGCCACTGGCGGGTCTCGGTAGCAACGAAGGTGAAGAAATTGACCACCCGCTCGACATCACCGACGAAGTGATCTTCACGCAACTTCTCATTTTGAGTCGCAACACCGGTCGCACAGTTGTTCAAATGGCAAATCCGCAGGTATTTGCAACCCAAAGCAACCATGGGCGCGGTACCAAAGCCAAAGCTCTCGGCACCCAATATTGCTGCTTTGATGACGTCTAGCCCCGTTTTCATGCCGCCATCCGCCTGCAAACGGATTTTTCCACGAAGTCGGTTGCCACGCAGTGTTTGCTGCACCTCAGCCAGTCCAAGCTCCCAAGGGGATCCCGCATGACGAATTGACGTTAGCGGGCTGGCTGCAGTACCACCGTCGTAGCCCGAAATAGTAATCAAGTCCGCGTAAGCCTTGGCGACACCAGCGGCAATCGTGCCAACGCCGGGTTCAGACACCAGCTTTACGGAGACGAGCGCTTCCGGGTTGACCTGCTTGAGGTCGAAAATCAGTTGCGCCAGATCCTCGATCGAATAAATGTCATGGTGAGGCGGAGGCGAAATGAGCGTCACGCCTGGGACACTGTGTCGCAATCGGGCGATCAGTTCATTGACCTTGCCCCCAGGGAGTTGGCCGCCCTCACCGGGCTTGGCGCCTTGAGCAACTTTAATCTGCAGCACTTCGGCGTTGACCAGGTAGTGTGGGGTCACACCAAACCGGCCTGAGGCAATCTGCTTAATTTTAGATACCCGATTGGTACCAAACCGTGCCGGATCCTCGCCTCCTTCGCCACTGTTGGATCGAGCGCCCACGTGGTTCATGCCCATAGCAAGCGCCTCATGAGCTTCCGGTGACAGCGCACCCAGCGACATACCGGCTGAATCGAAGCGCTTGAGAATGTGCTCGATCGGCTCTACCTCGTCGGGGTCGATGCCCTGCTCGGGTAGGTTGAGTTCCAGAAGGTCGCGCAGCGTTGCGATCGGTCGCGAGTTACACAACTCTGAATAGCGCTGGTAATCCCCGTAATCCCCCGAAGCCACGGCTTGTTGTAGTGTCATCACCACGTCAGGGTTGAAGGCGTGGTACTCGCCTCCGTGGACATACTTGAGCAAGCCGCCTTGCTCGAGCGTCTTGCGTCGAGAGTGCGCGCGGGCAGCAACAACATGCAAGTCGCGCTCAAGATCTTCAAAACCAGCGCCGCCAATCCGTGAGGCAACACCGGTGAAAGCTGCATCGACCACTTCACTCGCGAGTCCAACCGCCTCAAAAAGCTGAGCACCCCGATAGGAGTTGACTGCTGAAATGCCCATCTTGGACATTATTTTCAGAAGCCCCTTGTTAATGCCCTTGCGATAATTTTTGTAACACTGGGTCGGATCGCCGAGCAGTTCGCCCGTACGCAGCGAATCCTCGAGAATGCTGTAGGACAAGTACGGATAGATTGCTGTTGCACCAAAGCCAAGCAAACAAGCGACTTGATGAGAGTCTCTGGCGCTTCCCGTTTCGATGATCAGATTGGCATCAGCGCGCAAACCCTCACGAATCAAATGGTGGTGAACCGCACCCGTCGCCAGCAGACTGTGGATGGGTAACCGCCCATCAACAATGTTGCGATCAGACAAAATCAATATCGTCGCGCCTTCGCGGACCGCCGACTCAGCACTGAGGCACAGTCCTTCCAAGGCACTGCGGAGGTCTCCCACTGCAGGGTCATAGGTGCCATCGATATCGGCAACTTTCAGACCCTCGCTGCCCAATTTTAAAAGGGTGTTGAACTTGCCCTGGGACAGCACTGGCGACGTCAGGCTTACCCGTTTGGCGTGCTCTTCGGTCTCAACGAACACATTGCCCTCACCCCCGAGGTCAACTTCAAGGGACATGACAATCGCTTCACGCAGTGGGTCAATTGGCGGGTTGGTGACCTGCGCAAATTTCTGCCTGAAGTAGTCGTATAGTGGGCGCTCACGTACTGACAACACCGCCATGGGTGTGTCATCCCCCATAGAGCCGACACCCTCATTGCCCGATTCAGCCAGCGGCCGCAGAACCTGATCGCGCTCCTCGAAACTGACTTGGAACATCTTTTGGTACAGATCTAGATGACTTTCGCAAATACCGGGCGAAATCTCACCACTAAAGCTGCCCTCAACGTATCGAGCATGCTTGCGTAGCCAGTGTTTGTAGGGGTGGCGCGCCTTGAGCATCTGGTCGATGTCTTCAGTGTGCAGCACCTTGCCTTCATGGGTGTCGACAACCAACACCTGCCCCGGACCGACGCGACCTTTGGCGATCACATCAGAGGTTTTGTACCCGTGGGTGCCAATCTCAGAAGCCAAGGTGATAAAGCCATCGCGGGTTGTCACCCAACGAGCTGGCCGCAAACCGTTGCGATCAAGCAGACACGCTGCGTAACGACCGTCGGTTAAGACGATGCCGGCTGGACCATCCCATGGTTCCATGTGCATTGAGTGATATTGATAGAACGCCTTCAGATCAGGGTCCATACCCTCGATGTTCTGCCAAGCCGGCGGGATGAGCATGCGCAGCGCGCGGGGTAGTTCAACGCCGCCGGTCGTTAGCAACTCGAGCATGTTGTCGAGGCTCGAGGAATCCGAACCGGTCGTATTGACCAGAGGCGTCACTTTATCAAGGTCTGGCAGCAGCGGTGATTGAAGCTTTGGGGTTCGGGCTTTCGACCAACTACGATTGCCCTCAATGGTGTTGATTTCGCCATTGTGAGCCAACATGCGAAATGGCTGGGCCAGAGGCCAGCGCGGCAATGTGTTGGTTGAGAATCGCTGGTGGAAGACACAAATCGCTGTCTTCAAGCTGTCGTCATTGAGATCTGGGTAAAACTGAGCCAGGTCGGCGGGCATCACCAAGCCCTTGTAGGACACCACCTGATCGGAAAGGCTACAGATATAGAAATCCTGATCATCGGCTAACGCTTGCTCTGCCTGGCGTGTCGCCATAAACAGCTTGCCCGTCAGATGCGCGTGATCAAGATGGTCTGCCGCGATGAAAACTTGCTCTATGTGTGGCAATTGATCGAGCGCGATCTCGCCGCAAACATCGGGGGATACGGGCACCTCGCGCCAACCGATAACGTTCAGTTCGTTCTCGGTGAGCGCAGCTTCTACCGCAGCGCGCTCCGCTACCTGTCGTGCTTCATCTTGAGACAGGAAGATCATGCCCACGGCATAGTGATCGCCTAACTCCCGGCCAAAACTGCTCAGAGCGGCCGCACGCATAAACTGGTCGGGCATCTGCAGCAAAAGACCACAGCCGTCACCGGTTTTACCGTCAGCGGCAATACCGCCGCGGTGGGTCATACAAGTCAATGACTCGATTGCCGTCTGCAGCAGACGATGACTGGGCTCGCCTTCGATATGCGCAATAAGGCCAAACCCGCAGTTATCCCGGAATTCCTCGGGGCGGTAGAGGCCCTGCGGGCTGGTCGAGGCCTTGCCGGCGACACCCGAAACAGTCGTCTGATTCATTCTGATCACACTCAATTCTGACGGCACGAAAGTGCCGTTGGATCAACCTCGGGAACCAAGGTCAAGTCAAAAGGCCGGCTATTTTACACAGGGGGAACCGGCGCTACAATTGCTCAAAAATTGATCAAACCGGTGCCAATACCGGCTCGATATCTTGGGCGCTTACATCGTCAACGACCGTCGCCGACCCCAAGTTGGAAAGTAGAATATAGCGGATTTTGCCGCGTTCAACTTTCTTGTCCCCCGCCATGGCATCGAGGAACCTATCGGCGGTCATCGCCTCCGGCGGAATAACCGGTAGTGAAAAATGCTGGAGAAACGTTACCAGTTGATTGACCACGGCCTCGTCAAGCCAACCTCTGGCTGCGGAAATGCGTGTCGCCATGGTCATGCCACAGGCAACAGCTTCACCGTGCAACCAGTTGCCGTAGCCCTGTTCACGCTCAATCGCATGACCAAAGGTATGACCGAAGTTGAGGATTGCCCGCAAACCACCTTCGCGCTCGTCGGCCGCCACAACCGCTGCTTTGATGGCACAGCTTCGTTCAATCGCTTCAGCCAGCGCCGAATCTTCCCTTGCCAGCAGGCGGTCAGCTGCCTGAATTAGCCAGTAAAAAAAATCGGCGTCATAAATCAGTCCATATTTGACGACTTCGGCGATCCCTGCAGCGAATTCCCGTCGGGGCAGCGTATGCAGAGTTTGCAGGTCAATCAAAACCGCCTTTGGCTGATGAAAGGCACCGATCATATTCTTGCCCAGCAGGTGGTTAACGCCAGTCTTACCGCCCACAGAAGAATCAACCTGAGCCAGTAATGTGGTCGGCAGTTGAACAAAATCGACGCCGCGCTGAAAACAGGCAGCAGCGAAGCCCGTCATATCGCCCACAACGCCACCGCCCAAGGCGATAAACATACTGCGTCGCTCGTGGCGTTCGGCAAGTGCCTGAGTGAATATTGTGTTGAGTACATCAAGGGACTTATGGCGCTCGCCGTCGGGCAGAATCACCTCTGTGACTCGACGGGCTTTCCCAAGGGCCTCGCGCACTCGACCGGCGTAAAGCGGCGCGACCTGATCGTTGCTTACTAGCACCACCGGTCGGTCGGCCAGCAGGTCATCAAACAGTGCCGCATCGGTCAAGAGGTCTTGCCCAATGATAATCGGGTAGCTGCGATCTGCGTCTGCACCGGGGAGGTCGACATGAAGCGTGTGCAAGCGGGTGGACATAGGTTCTCCAGTGGCGTGAATTAAGGCCGAGCCAACGACCTCACAGATCTAGCGCGCAAGCCAAATGTCAGGCGGGTCCATTCCCTCTCACCGCGGCGGCAATCTCATGAGCAAGTTTACGGGCATTTTTACCTTCAGTGGCAAGTACGAGGTCTGCGATCTCCCCGTAAAGGGGGTCGCGTATCGCCATCAGTTTCTGAAGTACATCAGCGCGGTTGCCACTGTTAAGTAGGGGTCGGTTACGGTCGTTACCGGTGCGCCTGACCTGCTCACGTACGCTGGCGCGCAGATACACAACAAATCCGCGCTCAGCCAGTACAGATCGATTGGCGTCGCGCATGACCGCACCACCACCCGTTGCCAGTACAATACCTTCGCGCTTACTCAAGTCCTCGATCGCCTGAGTCTCCCGATCTCGAAAACCTGACTCCCCCTCGATTTCAAAGATCCAGGGGATATCTGCTCCCGTGCGACTCTCGATCTCGGTGTCGCTGTCAAGGAACGAGAAGCCCATCAGTCCCGCGAGTGAACGCCCCACGGTGGTCTTGCCGGCCCCCATGGGGCCGACCAGGAAAATGCGATTTGCATGGGCCATAGCCAGTGCTTAGTCCAGCAGCGCCTCAGAAAGAATACGCGGCGTGATGAAGATCAATGTCTCGGTCTTCGATTGCCGTGTTGCGGTGCTCTTAAACAGGTAGCCCAAATAAGGAATATCTCCGAGTACGGGCACCTTTTGCACCTGCGTCAGCTCTTCGTTTTGGAATACACCGCCCAGCACAACGGTTTCACCGTTACCAACCAACACCTGGGTCGTGAGTTCCGTGGTATCGATGGTTGGAATCAAGCCGCCCTGACCGCTGGGCACCAGATCACCCACAGAATCCTGGTTAACAATTAGATCCAACAGAATGCGGTCATCAGGGGTGATGTTAGGGGTAACGTCAAGTTTCAATACGGCTTCTTTAAAGGCCGTGGTTGTCGCACCCGAAGCGGCACCTTCCTGATAAGGAATTTCAGTACCCGACTTAATTGACGCCTGCTGCTTATCGCCGGTAATAATTTTGGGCTGGCTAACCACCTCACCCTGACCCGAGGCTTCCAACGCAGAAAGTTCAGCGGTCAGGAACAGATCGTTGGAGGTAAACCCAATGGCAAAGCCGCTGGTGGCGGTTGAAATACCTAGATCCACCAGTGCCGCACCCAGACCCTGGCCGCCACCTTGCGCGCCACCGCCACCGCCACCGCCACCGCCACCGATACCACCCTCGACAGGGTAAGTCAGAGTCGGGGTTTCTCCTGCGATCACGTCGTTGTTGATACCGACCACACTTTCTCGGCTGCCTGAAACGGATACAACGTTACCGTTGTCCGTGCTGATATAGCCACCACCCCACTCAATACCCAATTCCTCATCGAGGTTGGTTTGCGCAATCACAATGCGGGCTTCAATCATGACCTGGCGAATAGGCACATCCACCCGCTCGATGAGGTCACGCATTTCAGCAAGCTTGCTGGCGGTATCGGTAACAATGATTGAGTTGGTTCGACCATCGACAACCACCGAGCCGCGCTCCGAAATGAGCGAACCGCCCTCTTCCGAGCCCGCTTCGAAGAGGGCAACAACCTCGTCTGCCTTCGCGTAGCGAACACGAATAAATTCCGACTTAAGCGGCGCAAGCTCCGCGATTTGCTTGTTAGCCTCAATCTCCTGACGTTCGCGCTCGGCGATCTCTGCCGCAGGCGCCACCATCAACACATTGCCAATCAGCCGGCTATCAAGGCCCTTGGTCTTTAAGACCAGTTCAAGGGCTTGATCCCACGGAACATTCTGAAGACGTAGGGTAATGCTGCCAGTAACCGTATCGGAGGCCACCAGGTTCAACTCGGTAAAGTCCGCTATCAGCTGTAGCACTGCACGCACTTCAATGTTCTGGAAATTCAAGGAAATGCGATCACCGATATAATTAAACTCGTTTAATCGCTCTTGCTTCTCGTCCTCGGTCAAGGGCTTAACGCTGAGAATGTACTCATTGCCCGTCTGGTAGGCCAAGTAATCATAGTTACCCGTCGCCTTAAGCAGCAGGCGAGTGCCGCGCTCTGTGGTGCTGACTTCAACGCTAGTGACTGGCGTCGCAAAATCTGTCACATCAAAGCGACGTAGCAGTGACTCGGGCACTGAGGTGCTCAGGAATTCTAGATTTATGTTGCCCCCTTGCGAGAACACATTGACGTCGATCGAAGGGTCACTGAGTTCAAGCACCAATCGGCCCTCGCCTTCTTCAGAGCGTCGGAACTGAAGATCGGTTAGTTGGGCGCGAGCACCCTTCACCTGTGTGACCTGACTCTCAAGCACACCCGCAGCCGTGGTCTGCTGGGCGTAACCGCCGCTACTATCCTGGCCAACCTGTAAGATCAATTGATTACCCTGAACAATGGTCTCGTAGGGCACGAGCTTGATCAGATTTAACACCATGCGCGTACGATCACCGGCCTCAAGCACCAGAACACCCGTAGCATTGCCGTAGGGCAATGAATACCGTTTCTGATCGAGGCCACTCTTGGTGCCCGGAAAATCAATGGCAATGCGCGCAGGCTCTTCGATGGTGTAGGCCTCGAGATCCGCGGGCGGGGGCTCACTGAAATCGAGTCGAACTTCAAATTTGCTGCCGGGGCGGGAACTAAAGGTAATGTCCTCGATAACAGGTGCCGCCAACGCCGGCATCGCAGACATCACCACTGCCAGCAATGTCGCTTTGCGAATTCTGTTAAGCCAATTCATACGGGCTTTCTCCATTGCCACTTCCCCTAGGCTCACGGACTGGTGAGCTCGATTGTTCTCGGGCGCTCTACCCAACCCTCAGCGGTGCCATCCGAAACGATTTCTACGACGGCGACAAATGAATCGCCCATGTCGATGATTTTTCCGTGATCTCTGCCGAGGAAGTTACCGGTCTGCACCCGGTGAATACCGCCCTCGGGATCTTGAATCAGTGTCCAAGTGCCTTCACCGCGCTCGAGCCGGCCCACCATACGGAGGGAGTCGAGGGTAAATTGCTCAAGAAATTCCTTCACTCGATCATTGTCGGGCCGAACCGCTGACCGCGCGTTCATTTGAGCGACCTGGCGCACCTCCACTGGTCGATCAAAGGGACTGCGCATGGTGGTCGCTGCGTAGGCAAAAGCCTCGTAAGCCTTAAACGTCGGGATCGGCTCAATCACACCACCGGGACGCGCGCGTTTCTCCGCCATGTAGGCATCGAGATCCGACATGTCACCCCCACCACAAGCGACAAGGCCCACAGTGAGCAGAACTAGAAAACCGCGCTGCAGTGCGCGGGTTGACCAGCCATCAACCTTCATCTTCACCATCCCTGTACCGATAGGTTTTGGCAAGAATGTTCATCTGCAGCATATTACTGCCACCGCTCGGAACCTTTATATCGAAGTCATGCAGCGTAACGATTCGGGGCAGACCTGCCATGCCGGAAATAAATGCCCCTAAATCGTGGAACGAGCCCTCGGCATTAATTTGGATGGGCAGTTCGATATAAAACTCTTGGGGCTCTTCATCGAGCAGATCAATTGTGTTGATCGTTAGACCATTAAGTTCGCCCTTGTTAGTAATGTCCTCGAGCAGCCCGGGAACCTCGGTATCGCTCGGCAATTGACTGACTAGAGCGCCAAAACTCTCTTCCATCTCAACCATCTGACGCTTGTAAGCATCTAAATTCGCGGCCTCAAAGGCCTTCTTCTCAAAGTCGCGCCTGAGGTCGATTTCCTTCGCCTCGACGGCTGCCAACTGCTTCTCGAGACCATCGATATGATAGTAATACCCTGCGACGCAGATAAGGCCATACACAAGCAGAGACGCAATGACCTTGATCGCCAACGGCCAGCTACCGACGTTCTCGAAATCCAGATCGCTGAGATCGAGCTCATTGAGAGATTTGAGGGAATCTGCCAAGGCCATATCAGCTCTCCTCGTCCGACTCGGGCAACTGAACACCTACCGACAAATCAAAGGTGGTCGCCTGCTCACCAAAATCAGGCGCCGCTTTAACAGCATCCAAGTTCGGGTCTTCAAGCCAGTCCGACGCGTCTAAACGCCGCATCAGACTAGACACGCGGTTATTGGATTCAGCCACGCCCTCTATAGAAATCAGGCCATCTTTGGTCGTCAGTGTGGTGTAAAAAACGCCGTCAGGCACGGTGCGTACCAATTGATCCATAATACGTACAATGATTGGTCGATTACCCTGCAGCTCCTGAATAATGCGCATGCGCTCAATGAGCTCGGCTCGACGACGTTGCAGGTTTCGAATTTCCGCAACCTGCTCATCAAGCTCAGCAATATGGCGCTCAAGGTAAGCATTTCGGTTGTTTTGGTGGCTAATTTGCGCATTTTCAAATTGATCGGCGAGCAGCACCGACAACAAGCCCGCCAGAGCAACGCCGCCTAATGCGGTCAGAAATTGCTTTTTACGTTCGGCGCGTAGCTCTTCGCGCCACGGGAGGAGGTTAATCTTCGCCATCAGTCAAAGCTCCTCATAGCCAACCCACAAGCAATCATCATTGCAGGGGCGTCGCTGCTCAGAGCAACTGCATTGACCTTGGAAGAGACTGTCATGTCCGCGAAGGGATTCGCCACCACCACCGGGGTCGAAAGGCGCTCTGCGATCAACCCCGCCAGGCCATCCATCGCTGCCACACCGCCAGCGAGAAAAATATGATCGACGCTATTGAAGTCACTCGAAGAGAAAGAGAACTGTAGTGATCGACCTACTTGTTGAACAACGGCTTCGCGAAACGGCTCAAGAACATCCGGCTCGTAATCGTCGGGCAACCCGCCCTGCTTCTTAGCAAGACCGGCTTCTTCAAGGGGCAGCCCGTAGCGGCGCATAATTTCATCGGTCAGTTGCTTGCCGCCAAACAGCTGCTCACGGGTGTAGACGGTCGAGCCTTTGTGAAGCACCGACAGGGTGGTCATCGTCGCGCCAATATCAACAATCGCGACCGTGGCCTGATCATCAAGATCCGCCTGATTGCGCACCAACTCAAACGCACGCTCCATGGCGTACGCCTCGACATCCATCACTTTGGGTTCTAGCCCAGCGAGCTCGATCGCCTCTGATCGCGCGTCGATGGTCTCTCGACGGCAAGCGGCCAAGAGCACGTCAACCATGCCCTCGCGGCCAGCGGTCGGACCCTGAATTTCAAAGTCGATCGCCACTTCGTCGAGTGGGTAGGGAATATACTGATCTGCCTCGAGGGTAAGCTGGGTTTCGAGGTCGTCATCTCTGAGGCCCGCAGGCATCGACAGCACCTTAGTGATCACCGATGAACCGGCGACCGCAGCCGCTACCAACTTATTTTTGACTCGCGCCTGTGCGTGAACCGCTCGAATGGAACCGGCCACATCTTCGACGTTATTTATGTTCTTTTCGACCACCGCATCTTCAGGTAATGAAGACACAGAGTAGCCCTCAACCCGATAGCGATCGCCGGAGACGCTGAGTTCCAGCAGCTTCACCGTGGTCGAACTGATGTCGACCCCGAGCAGCTGCGAGTGCTTTCGTTTTCCTAACAGGCCAAACACGTCGCGCCTCTAAACTAGTCCCAGATGCAATATGCACAAACCCTTGGGTATTGGGCAAGGTTTATACTACGTATAAATAACACGCTCATTGCAACATAACCCTGGTAAAAGAACACTTTACGGTGAAAATTTTATTATCAGCTTTCAATACTTTGCGTGAGTAACCTGCAAAGCAACACGAAAAGCTACCCCAATTAATCAGGAGACACCCTTGCGATTCACTCGCAGACTATCGGTTTTTGCATTTATTGCTGCCTGTGGCGGACTGTGGTGGCTCGCTGGCCTCTACCTGTATCTCAGCCCCAATCTGCCTGAAGCCGACACGCTGCGGGACGTCAAACTGCAGACCCCAATGCGTGTGATGAGTCGTGATGGATTACTCATTGGACAATTCGGCGAACAAAAACGCAGCCCACTGCAATTCGAACAGATACCCACAGGCTTCGTAAACGCACTGCTGGCCGCAGAGGACGACGAGTTTTTTGAGCACGGTGGCGTGGATCTGCTCGGTCTGGCAAGAGCCGTTTCAGAGTTAGTGGCAACGGGGCAAAAGCGCTCTGGCGGCAGCACCCTCACGATGCAAGTGGCCCGCAATTACTTCTTGAGTCTCGAGCGCACATTTCTTCGAAAATTTAATGAGATTTTGCTTGCACTGGAGATTGAGCGAGCGCTATCGAAGGAAGAGATATTTGAGCTGTACGTGAACCGGGTTTTTCTCGGACACCGCGCTTACGGCTTTGAGGCGGCGGCGCAGACCTATTACGGCAAGTCTTTGGCAGACCTGACCCTTGCCCAACAGGCAATGCTGGCGGGGATTCCGAAGGCGCCATCGCGCAACAATCCGCTCAGTAATCCCGAAGCCGGAAAAATCCGGCGGAACTGGATTCTCGGACGAATGGCCTCTCTTGGGCTGATCGATGAAGATATTCGAGATGCTGCTCGAGCCGAACCAGTCACCGCCACGTACCACGGCCTCAGCGTAGAGGTTGATGCAGATTACATCGCGGAAATGGTGCGCCAAGAAATGTTGGATCGCTATGGCAATGCCGCCTACAACGATGGCTATGTGGTGCATACAACCGTCGACAGTGACCGGCAAATGGCGGCCAAACGGGCGCTCATTGACGGCTTACAAACTTACGATCAGCGTCATGGGTGGCGGGGACCCGAGCGTCGCCTGCCTCCTGAAGAAGACGAATCTCCTGATAAGCTGAACGAGCGCTGGTTCGCGGCGCTCGATGCGATGCCCGTCATTATTGGGCTGCCTCCGGCAATTGTCGTTGCGGTAGACGAGACCGGCGCAAACGTTTTGGATAAGTCTAGGGAGATCCGACGGCTAGATTGGGCAAGTGATCTGAGCAAAATCAGGCGTTTTCGCACAGAAAACCTCACCTCAGCTCCCGAGGAGCAGCCCCAGGATTTGCTCAGCTTGGGGGATATGGTGCGTATTCGCGAAAACCCCGAGGACAACAGTTGGCGTCTAGCCCAGGTTCCCCGTGCTCAGGCAGCCTTGGTATCGCTCGATCCCGACGATGGCGCAATTCGTGCGCTCGTTGGCGGCATGGGTTTCGAATTGTCTAAGTTCAATCGTGCTACTCAGGCGCGCCGACAGCCGGGGTCAAACTTCAAGCCATTTCTCTACGCCGCCGCAATTGAATCAGGGCTAACACCTGCAAGCCTGATAAACGATGCTCCGATCGTGCTGGAGAATCTATCCTCCGATGAAATCTGGCGACCAGAAAATGATAGTGGGCGGTTTTACGGTCCCACCCGCTTACGAGATGCACTGACGTTTTCCCGTAATCTGGTGTCGATTCGCGTTTTGCAGCGCGTTGGTGTTCCACGTTTCGTGAACTACGTCGAAAAGCTGGGGTTTGACACCGAGGGCATGGCCCGAAATCTGACCCTGTCGCTGGGCACCCATGCGTACACGCCGCTCGATATTGCGACGGGCTATACGATTCTTGCCAACGGCGGCTATCAGGTGCAGCCATACCTCATCGAGCGTATCGAAAATGCCAAGGGCGAGGTCGTCTTCGAGGCAGATCCTTGGATCGCCTGTGGTGACTGCGAGCAAGATACCTTGGATGGCGAAGAGCCCCTTCGCATGGAGGATATTCTCGCTGCAGAGCCCGAGCCCCCCGTCAAGGCAGCACCGTTAGTCATGGACCCCCGCGCGAGCTTTGTGGTGACGTCGATGCTTGGGGACGCCATCAAACGCGGCACCGGTCGCCGGGCGAGAGTGCTGGAGCGAGACGATTTATCGGGCAAAACCGGCACGACCAATGGCCCGAGAGACGCCTGGTTCTCCGGCTACAACAGTGATTTGGTGACAACCGCATGGGTTGGCTTTGACGATTACAGCCTGCTTGGGCGAAAAGAATTCGGGGGCACGGCCGCACTTCCCATTTGGATAAACTTTATGCGCGACGCACTTCCCGCCGAGCAAGCGCCGGCCATGATGCCCCCGGGGATCGTTCGACTCCGCGTCGATCGAGCGTCGGGGCTACGGGTGACCGGCACCCCTGAAAATAGTGTCTATGAGTATTTTCTTGAAGAGTTCATTCCCGCCGAGGCTTCCGATAATTCACGCCCGCTTGGGACTGACGAACTGGAGGGACTCTTTTGAGATTGGGTGAAGGCTCAATCACAGACTTATCGCCAGTTACGATCGGCGCCGTAGCCCACACCACCCCATAGCTGCTCCTCGTAGTCCTCATCAAGAGGACAGCGCGCGACACCCGACTCTACCGCTGCGCGAGCGACTGCCGGTGCGATAATTGGCATGAGACGGGGATCCATGGGTTTTGGCAGGATGTAATCGGGGCCAAAGTTCAGCTCGACCAAACTGTAAGCGTCCAACACCGACTCGGGCACGGGCTCCCGGGACAGTTCTGCAAGCGCCTTCACTGCCGCAATTTTCATCGCTTCATTGATGGTCGAAGCGCGCACGTCAAGGGCGCCGCGAAAAATGAACGGAAACCCGAGCACATTGTTGACCTGGTTAGGATAATCCGAGCGTCCGGTTGCTATGACCAGATCACTGCGGGTCGCGAGGGCTAGTTCGCGCTGGATTTCGGGATGTGGATTGGAGCAGGCAAAAATAATGGGCCGCTCTGCCATAGAGGTGACCATTTCAGGGCTAACGAGATCGGGACCCGACAAACCGATAAAGACATCGGCGCCGTCCATAGCATCCTCAAGAGTTCTCTTTTCGGTATCTGTCGCAAACAGCGCTTTTTGCTCATTGAGGTTGTCACGGCCACTGTGGATAACGCCCTGGCGGTCAAGCATCAACATCCGCGCAGGGTCAGCACCCATCTCCAGCAGCAAGGTCATACAAGCCACCGCTGCAGCGCCGGCGCCCAAACACACAATATCGACGCTGTTGAGCCGCTTGTTCTGAACTTCCAGAGCATTGAGTAAGCCGGCCGCGGTCACAATCGCGGTCCCGTGCTGATCATCATGGAAGACTGGGATATCACAAGCCTCCTGCAATCGACGTTCGATCTCGAAGCACTCGGGCGCTTTGATATCCTCGAGATTAATGCCGCCATAGGTGCAGGAAATGGCCTTTACCGTCGTCACAAAGGTATCGACGTCATGGGTATCGACCAGCACATCAATAGCATTGATGTCTGCAAAACGCTTGAACAGTAACGCTTTACCTTCCATCACCGGCTTGCTGGCAAGCGCGCCGAGATTACCGAGCCCAAGCACCGCGCTGCCATTGCTAATCACAGCAACGCTATTGCCTTTGCCGGTATATCGATAGGCCAACGAAGGATCACGAGCAATCTCGGTACAAGGTTCGGCGACCCCTGGAGAATAAGCCATGGCGAGATGCCGCTGGCTGGATGCGGGCTTCGTCAGCTCAATGCTGATTTTGCCCGGGACCGGCAGTGCATGATAATCGAGCGCGTCTTGCATCAACTGCTTTGACATGGAGCTACCTCACAGGTTGTGACAATCCATAAATCGAGGATCATTTCGGGGCGTCAGAAACGCCCTATCGGTCGATCATGCAGCGATAAAGCCGCAGATACAAAAAACGCCGGCATTGCCGGCGTTTTTTGAAGTTCAATGCTGCTTACTTTTTCAGGCTGCGACCTGCAAACCGCTTGTTGAAGCGATCCACACGACCACCGGTATCAAGAATTTTCTGCTTACCGGTAAAGAACGGGTGGCAGTTGCTGCAGACGTCGATTGTGAGATCGGCGCACAGGGTTGAACGCGTCTTCACTTCGTTGCCACAGCTGCAGCGCGCAGTAACTTCTTCGTAGCGAGGATGAATTTCGGCTTTCATGGACAGTCCTCGTCAGGGGTCTGACGTTAAAAAAAGAGCGCGAATGTTACCAGAGCATCTAGCTTTTACAAGCCCCTTGAATCCCACAAAATTATCGAACGTGTTTCATCCACAACCGCTTCTTGTTTTACCCGACCCCCACAGAGCTAAAACTTACCGATTAAGAACCCGTTACCGACCCTAAACCGACCTTAAATAGAAACCCCGATTGGCTTCGCGCCGTGACCGTTTAAAGCTAGAATCCGCCTCCGCTTACAGGAAATCTTGGTCGTGGCAATCCATACCAGCCAAAAAAAGGAGCCAGCACCCGTCGTCCTGCGCTGCGCTGTGCCTGCGCCTTTATATACGGCCCTAGACTATTTGCCCCCAAAAGCCCCTGCCGATACTAATAATCCTGTAATCGTGCCCGGCGTTCGAGTGAGGCTGCCTCTTGGGCGGCGGACATTGGTTGGGGTGGTGCTATCCAGTCATCAAAACCCAAGCGTCGCCTCAAACAAGTTGCGTCATGTCGATGCTGTGCTTGACGATGAACCGCTAATTGGCGCCAAGCACCTGGCTTTATTGGAGTGGGCCGCCGGCTATTACCTCCACCCCATTGGTGAGTCTTGCGTACTGGGGTTATCGCCGCGGGAGCGCCGAGGCGAGCCACCCGCAGCAACTGGGCAGCCAGGAATTGCCCTAAATGATCGCGGCAAAGGTCTACCCCAGGGGGCGCTCAGTCGCGCCAAAAAGCAAGCGCAGTTACTGGCGCTACTACAACAGCGCCCTCACACAATTACAGAAATCGAGCGCCAAGGCATATCACGGGCGGTCATTCGCGCGCTAACCACCAAAGACCTCATTACGCGATTTGAGCTCGCATCGGACCGTCCGTTTGTTTGCCGCGAACCGCTTGTTGCCAATCCGCAGCAAAAGTCAGCCATTGAAGGTGTTTGCAGCAATCTCGGTAGTTTTGCATGTCATCTTCTGGAAGGGGTAACCGGCAGCGGCAAAACCGAAGTGTATCTACAGTGCATTGCAGCGACCGTTGCTCGTGGTCAGCAGGTTCTGGTGATTCTTCCCGAGATCGGCTTAACGCCTCAGATGGTGGCGCGCTTCGAGAGCCGATTTGATTCCGACATCGCCTTGCTGCACTCGGGCCTCGCAGATGGCGAACGTGACCGCAATTGGTCAATGGCGCGCAGCGGGCAGGCAAAGATCATCTTGGGTACCCGATCGGCGGTATTCGCCCCCTCTCACGCGCTTGGTCTGATCATTGTTGACGAAGAGCACGACGTATCTCTCAGCCAGCAAGACGGGCTGCGCTACTCTGCGCGGGATGTCGCTGTGAAGCGAGGGCAGTTGTTTGACTGCCCGGTGCTACTCGGCTCTGCCACACCCAGCCTTGAGTCGATGTCCAACGCCGTCAGTGGCCGATATCGCTACCATCAACTCCAACACCGAGCGGGTGGCGCACAGGCTCCCAGCAAACGAGTCCTTGATATCCGCGGGCTCGATCTGGCCGGCGGGCTGTCGGAAACCCTAAGACAACGTGTTGAAGCCGTGCTCGCCAAAGATGAACAGGTATTGCTATTCGTCAACCGCCGCGGCTTCGCGCCGTCGGTGCTCTGTCACGATTGTGGATGGAGCGCCGAATGCGACCACTGCGACGCTCGTCTTACGCTGCACCGTCGACCCGCTGAACTGCGTTGCCACCACTGCGCCCAGCGCAAACACCTGCCGCGCACTTGCCCCACCTGTCATGGTAATCGACTTGTCAGCGCGGGCGTAGGGACAGAGCAGGTAGAACAGGTCCTGCAGCAATATTATCCCGCCACGCCGGTATACCGGGTGGACAGTGACACAATGACTGGCCGTCAAAGCATGGCGAATTTGACCAACACACTGGAGAACACGGGAGCCGGCATCGTCTTGGGCACCCAAATGCTCTCCAAAGGACACCATTTTCCACGGGTCACCTGTGTTGGCGTATTGGATGCAGATGCCCTGTTATTCAATCCCGATTTTCGTGGCGAAGAGCGGCTACTACAGTTGCTGACTCAGGTCGGTGGTCGAGCGGGTCGTGCAGAGCGGCCGGGAGAGGTCGTGATTCAAACCCGCCACCCCGATCACCCGTTGATCCAAGCAGTGCTTGAACAGTCCTATGACCAACTCGCAAATACGCTGCTAAAACAGCGCCAGCAGCACCATCTGCCACCCGCTGGGGCAATCGCAGTGATACGTTGCGACTCTCGAACGCTGGATGCAGGCATGGAATTTTTGCAGGCAGTGGCTCAGCCCGCCGACCGCAATGCACGTCGCGAAATCGATCGCTATAGCGCCAACCTCATCGGCCCTCTGCCCTCGCCAATGGCGCGTCGAGCAGGCCTTTACCGGTGTCAGCTCATCGTGCACGGGAGTGAGCGGCGCGAAGTGTTGATGGCGGCTCGAACTCTCCAGCGCATAGCAGCCAGCCTCAAAGCACCCACTGGATTACGCTGGTTTATCGATGTTGATCCTGTCGAGTCGACTTAAGCAGGCAGGTAGAGGTGGCACGCCCTGCTCGACACCAGCGTTTATTTTGTCATGTCCTTGCCCCTGTCCAATCTGTCCTTAGCAAGGGATAATTGGACTTTCCAAGGGTCGTTATTCTCTGGGCAACATCAAAGTGCTCAGGAGTTCGCGCCACTTCGAATCCCCAGACGTGGTTCGAGCACGTCTGATTCGGCAGTAACAGCAGGGTTGAGAGTTTATGAAGGAAGCGCTTACTACGCTTTTAAGTGAGGCGTTGCAGTCTTTGGTTCACGAAGGCGTACTAACTGACGATCCGGGAGTGAGCCCGCAGCTCGACCATACCCGCGATGCCAGCCACGGAGATCTAGCGACTAACTTAGCGATGGTGTTGGCAAAACGCGCCAAAATGCCACCCCGGGAACTCGCTGCGAAGATCGTCGATGCGCTACCGGCAAACGAACTGATTACCAAGACAGACATCGCTGGGCCAGGATTCATCAATTTTTTCCTGAGCCAGGCCAGCAACACTCAGGCGGTGCC
This sequence comes from Luminiphilus sp., assembly GCA_965655505.1. GTDB lineage: Bacteria > Pseudomonadota > Gammaproteobacteria > Pseudomonadales > Halieaceae > Luminiphilus. The sequence goes on along the minus strand of CBFHHJ010000002.1, from coordinate 34,226 downwards.
TGAGATTCTCGCCGCAGGGGAAACCTTTGGCCGCAGCAATGTCGGCGAGGGGCGTAAGGTTCAGGTGGAGTTTGTGTCAGCCAACCCAACAGGCCCGCTCCATGTGGGCCATGGACGTGGCGCGGCGATTGGTGACTCCCTGAGCCGACTGTTGGAAGCCACCGGTTGGTCGGTGCATCGAGAGTTTTATTACAACGACGCGGGACAGCAGATTCAAAACCTCGCGCTCTCAGTGCAGGCACGTGCATTGGGCAAAACACCTGAGGACCCAGAGTGGCCAGAGGATGGCTATCGAGGGGAATACATCAGCGATCTCGCTGACGCCTTTTGTAAGCAAGAGTCGGTGGCCGCGGCAGACCGGCACATTACAGCCAGCGGCGACACCGCCAATCTCGACGATATCCGCGAGTTCGCTGTGGCTTGGCTGCGGCGGGAGCAGGATGCAGACCTTCAGGCCTTTGCCGTGGCGTTTGACGAGTATTTTCTCGAAAGCGCACTGTATTCGGACAACGCAGTTGAGGAAACCGTTGAGAGACTGATTACCAACGGCCATACCTACGAGGAAGACGGTGCGCTTTGGCTGCGGAGTACTGACTTCGGCGACGATAAAGACCGCGTGATGCGTAAACGCGAGGGTGGTTATACCTACTTCGTGCCGGATGTGGCGTATCACCTCAACAAGTGGCAGCGCGGCTACGAGCGGGTGATTAATGAGCAGGGTGCCGATCATCACAGCACGATCACACGGGTTCGCGCTGGCTTGCAGGGCCTCGATGCCAGCATCCCCCAGGGCTGGCCAGAATATGTCTTGCATCAAATGGTGACCGTCACTCGCGACGGTGCAGAAGTTAAGCTGTCAAAGCGCGCGGGAAGTTATGTCACCCTGCGCGACCTGATCGATTGGGTCGGTCGCGACGCGACGCGGTTTTTCCTGGCGGCGCGTTCAGCCACATCCCAGCTGACTTTCGATATCGATCTCGCCCTCTCTCAATCGAACGAGAATCCGGTGTATTACATTCAATATGCCCACGCGCGCGTTTGCAGCGTGAAGCGCAAAGCCGCCACCATCGGCGAGCACTGGCAACCCTCTGCGGGATTGGCCCACCTTGATCGACTCGTCGAGCCCGAGGCCCTATCGCTGGCCCTCTGTCTGAGCAAATATCCCGATGTTGTTGCCGGGGCTGCAACCCGACTGGAACCCCACGATGTGGCCAACTATCTGCGTGAAGCGGCGTCGGAATTCCATAGCTTTTACAACGCCCACAAGCTGATCGACGAGACCGCACCCGAAGTATCCCTTGCGCGACTCGCGCTGTCAGAGGCAGCCCGTCAGGTCATAGCCAACGGTCTGAGCCTTTTGGGCGTATCAGCGCCGGAGAGCATGTAACTGTGGCAACCAGCCAGCGCAAAACACCGGCACGGAGCACAAAAAAACCGGCTCGAAAGCCCGCAACTCGCCGACCAGCAACCGCTGGCCCGCCCTCGCTGACAATGGCACACGCCAAGGGTTTTGCATTCGGAGCAATTGCCGGCCTGCTCATTGGCGCGGGCGGCGTGGTCTACCTCACCAAGCAGAGCGCTACGGGGGGCCCCCAAGCCTCGTCTGATAATGACGGAAGCGCGCTGATAACCGATAGCGATCCGAAACCACGGTTCGACTTCTACACGGTACTACCGAATCAAAATTTGGATCTTGGCGGCGATATCGAACCCGCTGAGCTCGCCACAAGCACAGAAGAGCGGGCTCGATACCTGCTGCAGGCAGGTTCGTTCCGACTACAGAAGGATGCCGACCGACGGCGAGGAGAACTGGCCTTACTCGGGCTAGAGGCAAGCATTGAAGAATCACGTAACGACAACGGGCTGTGGTTCCGTGTCTACATAGGACCCTTTGAGAGCCGCTCGGCAATGGCCGAAGCACGTTCAATCACCGCCCAACAATCGATTGATACCCTGCTACTGAAGCGACCCGCACCTCCTCGCTAGCAGGGCCTCGCCCAGCGCCCCATTTAGGTAACCAACCCTTGATATTGTTAGGGTCAGGCGCCACATAGAGTTTTCAACCAAGGAGCGCCCGATGAAACAATACTGCGGCACCACGATTCTCTCCGTTCGACGTAATGGCGTTGTCGCCATCGGTGGCGACGGTCAGGTATCCATGGGTAACACCGTCATGAAGGGCAACGCCCGTAAGGTGCGCAGGCTGTTCAAGGATCGCGTCGTCGCGGGTTTTGCCGGCGGCACTGCAGATGCTTTCACTCTGTTTGAACTGTTTGAAGCGCAGCTAGAAAAGTATCAGGGACAGTTGACCCGCTCGGCCGTGGAACTCGCGAAGTTGTGGCGATCGGAGCGATCACTGCGAAGACTCGAGGCACTACTGGCGGTTGCGGACAATGAAACTTCACTAATCATTACCGGTAACGGCGATGTCATTGAGCCGGAAGATAACCTAATAGCCATTGGTTCGGGTGGCCCCTATGCGCAGTCCGCGGCGCGGGCAATGCTCGACACGACAGAATTATCCGCGGAAGAAATTGTGCGTAAAGGGCTGTCCATTGCCGGTGACATCTGCGTGTTCACCAACCACAACCACACCATCGAGACTTTGAGCTAATCCATGTCGACAATGACCCCCCGCGAAATCGTCCACGCACTGGACCAACACATCATTGGCCAGTCAGAAGCAAAGCGTGCGGTGGCTATTGCGCTACGTAATCGCTGGCGTCGTCAGCAGCTCGAACCCGAGCTGAGAGCTGAAATCACCCCGAAAAATATTCTTATGATCGGCCCAACCGGCGTCGGTAAGACTGAGATTGCCCGTCGTTTAGCTAAATTGGCCGGTGCGCCTTTCGTCAAAGTCGAAGCCACTAAATTTACTGAAGTGGGCTACGTCGGGCGCGACGTTGAGTCAATGATTCGCGATCTTGCGGAAACTGCGGTCAAAATGTTTCAGGAACAAGCGATTGAGCGAGTCAAATTTCGCGCTGAAGAAGCGGCTGAAGAGCGGTTGCTCGACGTTTTGCTGCCACCCGGTCGTGATGACGCAAAAAGCAGCACACGGCAGATTCTTCGTAAAAAACTGCGGGAAGGCGAACTCGACGAACGTGAAGTAGAAATCGAGGTGCGCGCCCCAAACGCTAACGTCGACATTATGGCGCCTCCTGGCATGGAGGAGATGACGCAGCAGCTGCAGGGCTTATTCTCCAACATGAAGACTGGCGGCAAGCCGAAAAAAATGACCGTCAAAGACGCATTCAAAGTGCTGGAAGAAGAAGAGGCCGGTAAGCTCGTCAATCACGAGGAGTTGAAGGCAGAGGCACTGGAAGCGGCCGAACAGAACGGCATTGTCTTTATTGACGAGCTCGACAAGGTAGCTAAGCGTGGCGACGTCGGTGGTGCGGATGTCTCGCGAGAGGGTGTTCAACGAGATTTATTGCCGCTTATTGAAGGCTGTTCGGTGACGACCAAACACGGCACCTTAAAGACCGATCACATTTTATTTATCGCCTCGGGCGCCTTTCATCTGTCCAAGCCCTCAGACCTGATTCCTGAGTTGCAGGGACGCCTGCCCATCCGCGTCGAGTTAGACGCACTCACGCCGGAAGATTTCCGCCGGATACTGACGGAGCCCAAGGCCGCTCTTACTGCCCAATACGAAGCGTTAATGGCAACTGAGGGGGTATCGATTGCGTTCACCGAAGACGGTATCGCCCGGCTTGCCGAGATAGCCTGGCAGGTGAATGAACAGACCGAGAACATCGGCGCACGCCGGCTGCATACGGTTATGGAGCGCTTATTAGAGGACGTGTCATACACTGCTGCAGATGCGGGCTTAGAACAGCGCTCGGTGTCGATTGACGGTGCCTTTGTCGATGAGCGTATGGGCGATCTCGCCAAAGACGAAGACCTGTCTCGCTTTATTTTGTAACCGGCCATGACCGCGCTGACACGCATTCATTACGTAAAATCGGAACGGCGACTCGAGCTGGATTTTGACGATGATACAAGCGCCGAACTGAGTGCTGAGTTCCTGCGGGTTCACTCTCCCTCGGCGGAAGTGAAAGGCCACGGGCCTGGACAGGAAGTACTGCAGATTGGCAAGCGGACGGTGGAGATCACTGCGATCAATCCCGTCGGCCACTACGCCATTCAATTGGTGTTTAGCGACGGCCACGACAGTGGCATCTACAGCTGGAGCTATTTGCGTGAACTCTCAGAAAATGACGCTGCACTGTGGCAGAACTATCTCTCTCGCCTAAACGCAGCGGGAGCCAGCCGCGACCCCGACACTGAGGTCATTCACTTTATTCCCTAATTCCTGCCACCCAGCATGGCAGCATCGGCACTCCGCGACTGATACCTGTGCAAGTCTCGGTTACAATCCGTGCTCCATCATTTCGGACTCAGCACCATGACCGATCAAAAAACTGCTGACGAGCACCAAGACGACACCACGGATTTTGGCTTTAGTCGCGTGGGACGCGATGAAAAAGCGGGTCTTGTCCGCGGCGTGTTCGACTCTGTGGCAGGCCGCTACGACCTCATGAATGACTTGATGTCCGCGGGCGTACATCGCCTGTGGAAGCGCTTCACGATTGAACTCTCTGCGGTACGTCCGGGCCAGCGGGTGCTTGATATTGCCGGAGGTACCGGTGATCTGACGGCAAAATTCTCCAAGCTGGTTGGCCCCGAAGGACAGGTGATTTTGGCAGACATCAATGCCTCGATGCTGGCCGTGGGGCGCGACAAACTGATTGACTCGGGAACCATTGGCAACGTGGAGACAGTGCAGTGCGACGCTCAGTTTCTGCCCTTCCCCGATGACAGTTTCGATTGCATCACCATCGCTTTCGGTCTCCGCAACGTCACAGACAAAGATATGGCTCTGCGCTCCATGGAGCGTATTTTGCGCCCGGGAGGACGGCTTCTGGTGCTTGAGTTCTCGAAGCCCATAAACCCTCTCCTTGAGCGAGCCTACGATACCTACTCATTTAAGGTACTGCCGTTTATGGGCCACCTGGTTACCAACGACGCGGAAAGTTATCGCTACCTCGCCGAATCCATTCGCAAGCACCCCGATCAAGAAACGCTGCTAGGCATGATGGAGGAGGCAGGCTTCGTTGACTGCCAATACCACAATATGACCGGGGGTATCGTCGCGGTGCACCGGGGCATAAAGGCCTAAGCGCCATGGCAACCCACGATCCGGCTGTTGTGACCGGCGTACTGGCAGCGATAGAAAGTGCCCTTGCCCGGGCTCTCGAACTCGCCCCGGCATCCCGGCGGGATCTTGAAGAATTGGCAGGAACTGTCCTTGCCATCGACTGCACCGCCCCCGCTGTTGAGGTCTTCATCACTGTCGGCGAATCAGGTCAACTTAAGCTCAGCAGCTATAGTGAAGCTAAAGCTGTTACTCGAGTGCGCGGCACATTAGAGGATTTTGCAGCACTGGCAGCTGCCGAAGATCCTGCTGCCACACTGATCAATAGTAATCTGGAGATCGTCGGCAACACTGCCCCCCTACTTGCGCTGCAACAGCTGGTCACAAAAATGGACCTCGACTGGGAAGCCCCACTCGTCGACGCACTCGGTGATGTCGCCGGTCATCAACTGGCACAAATGCTGCGTGGCCTGTTTAGCTGGGGGCAGGCCGCCCACACCAGCTTGCGACGCCAACTATCTGAATTCATTCTCGAGGAAGGGCGCCTCTCGCCGCCGGCGGCGGAGCTTGAATGTTTTTACCGGGATGTGGAGAAGCTGGGCTTACGCGTCGACCGACTGCAGTCACGTCTTCAGCGCCTCGCCCGTAAAATAGACGCGGATCGCGCATGATTTGCAGATTGTTCAACGTTTACGCCACAGCTTGCCGCTTCCGACTCGATACGCTGTTACCCGAGGATCGCCGCCCAGCGCTAGTTAAACTACTGATCGGCATGCATCCTGTATCACGCGGTTCTGCGGGCAAGTTGCCTCGAGGACAGCGGCTGCGAGAAGCCATGGAATCTCTCGGCCCGGTCTTCATCAAGTTCGGACAGCTACTATCGACCCGACGGGATCTACTACCCGATGACATCGCAGACGAGCTCGCCCTGCTACAGGATCAAGTGCCGCCCTTCCCAACGGGGGATGCGATTGAGATTATTGAGCGCTCCTTGGGTGGGCGAATTGACACGCTGTTCAACGACTTTGATCGCGCTCCCCTAGCCGCTGCGTCCGTTGCACAGGTTCATAGCGCCCGCCTCCCCACCGGCGAGTCCGTCGTCGTCAAAGTCTTACGGCCCGATATCCGCCCAACCATCGAACAGGACTTGGCGCTTATTAAACTCCTGGCCGGCCTGCTAGGACGCCTGTTTCGAGACGGTCGCAGACTTCGACCAAAAGAAGTTGCCCGGGACTACGAACGCACCTTGCTTGACGAACTGGACCTGCGCCGGGAAGCCGCTAACGCGTCGCAGCTGCGGCGTAACTTTGCCGATGGCGCGCTGGTCTATGTGCCCGAGGTCCACTGGCCTCTGACCAGCGAACAGGTCATGGTGAGCGAACGCATTAACGGCGTGCCGGTCAGCGACATTGACACCCTGAACGCTCAAGGGGTGGATATGAAGCTATTAGCGGAACGGGGTGTTGAAATCTTTTTCACCCAGGTGTTCAGGGACAGCTTTTTCCACGCCGATATGCACCCGGGCAATATCTTCGTCGACACAACAAATCCCGCGGACCCACGCTATCTGGCAGTCGACTGTGCCATTGTCGGACAGCTTGACGAGTCGGACCTGTACTATCTGGCGCGCAACCTGTTGGCGATTTTCAAGCAGGATTACCGGCTGGTGGCGAAACTCCACGTGGAGTGCGGCTGGGTTCCGCCCGAGACGCCAATCGCTGAGTTTGAATCGGCAATGCGAACCCTGTGTGAGCCCGTCTTTGAGCGGCCTCTCAGCGATATTTCTTTTGGTCACATGTTGGTGACCCTTTTTCGCACCGCAGGTCGATTCGATATGGAGGTGCAGCCCCAGCTGGTGTTGCTTCAAAAAACGCTGCTCAACATTGAAGGACTTGGCCGTCAGCTTTACCCCGAGCTCAGTCTCTGGGATACCGCACAGCCCTTCCTTGAACGCTGGTTAGCTGAGCGTTACGCCCCCCAGACGGTTTGGCGCCGACTGCAACAAGATGCACCGGGATGGCTCGAAGCCCTGCCCATGGTTCCTGACTTGATGCTTGCAAAGCTGAAAGCTCCGGTAACGCCGCCCGAACCACGAAAGTCCTCCCGCCGCCCCGCCATGGGACTGGCCATTGTGGGAGCACTACTCACCACTGCCGGAATGAGCGCGACACCCGAAATTTGGCTGGTCGCAGCCGGTGTGAGCGGCCTGTTGACGGCAATGCTGACCATTTTTTGGCCCTAGGTCTCTGGCATACTGTGCGCATGACGATTGATACCGACATACCGACCACCATGTCGCCCCGCTGGAACGCGGACGGCTTGTTGCCTGCGATTGCCCAAGATGCCGCGAGTGGCGATGTTTTGATGTTGGCTTGGATGAATCGGGAGTCTTTAGCCTTAACCCTGTCTGAAAAGCGCGCGGTTTATTGGTCGCGATCCCGTCAAAGCTTATGGCGAAAAGGCGAAACGTCGGGAAACGTGCAGGAGTTGGTGGATATTGCCCTCGATTGCGACGGCGACACGCTGCTTCTCAAGGTTAATCAAATAGGTGGTGCAGCGTGCCATACGGGGCGCCGACACTGTTTTTTTTATGCACCTACCGGCGACGACGCACCCTCAGGCTGGCAAATTGAGTCCGCTGCGGAGACCACATCATGACAGGCATTCTTAACGACCTCGAATTGATGCTCGAATCGCGAAAGACGGCCGAGGCCGATAGCTCCTATGTTGCCAGCCTATATGAGGCGGGCCTGAACAAAATTTTAGAGAAAGTCGGTGAAGAGGCTTTTGAAGTCGTTATTGCCGCGAAGGACTTCGGTGGTGACTTAGATAATGGGACGGATCGGGGGTCGGATAGCGGACCGGATAGCGGCCCGGATAACAAAGAGGCCCGGCAGGCGCTGATTGCCGAGGTTGCCGACCTCTGGTTCCACTCTCTCGTCATGCTGAGCCACCTCAATCTCAGTCATCAGGAAGTTCTGGCGGTACTTGAAGATCGCTTTGGGCTGTCGGGTCACGAAGAAAAAGCCGCAAGAAATCGGCATAATGCGCCCGCTTAAGGCGTAATGTGTGTCTTACGACAACACTGATCACCGGCGCAGATCACCTGCGCAAATACACGGAATACAGAGAGAGTAATATTATGGGTCTTGGCGGAATTAGTATTTGGCAACTTCTCATCATATTGGCCATTGTGGTCATGTTGTTTGGGACCTCCCGACTTAAAAATCTTGGGGGTGATCTCGGCAGCGCCATCAAGGGCTTCAAAAACAGCATGAAAGACGAGAACCAAAACGACGACACACCATCGGTCGATGACACTGCCATACAGCGGGAGTCGACGGATGAAGAAAAAACGCACTGATCGCTGACACCTTCACGGTCACGCCGCAATGTTTGATATCGGCTTTGCTGAACTGCTGGTCATTTGTATCGTCGGTCTTTTGGTTATTGGGCCCGAGCGGCTGCCGGGCGCCATTCGAACGGCCAGTGTTTGGATAAACCGGTTTCGTCGCAGCTTCAATGAAGTCAAAGCCGAGGTCCAACGGGAACTCCACAACGATGAAGTGCTGCGCGAACTGCGCGCCAGTGCAGATAATCTTCAGCAAGAACTTCGCAGCGTTAGCGACCCACTTAAGGCACCAATTGAAGAAGCCGACAGCGCTTTTCGCCGAGAAATCGATGCATTATCGGGAAGTGGTGCGGCAGAGCCAGACGGCGCAGCGACAGATCAGAATTTGAGGGAACCAGAACGCGAAGAAACTGGGGAACTCCCAGACCGAGAGCCGACGCACTCGGGGAAAACACTGCCTCATGAGTGACGCTCCAGAGGATACCCCGCAACCGTTAGTAGCCCATCTGACTGAACTACGGGACCGGCTCCTGCGGGCGATACTCGCAGTGCTCATCGCCTTTATTTGCATGTTCCCGTTCGCTAACGAGATCTACACGTTTATCTCCGAGCCCTTACGATCGCTACTGCCCGAAGGCTCAAGTATGATCGCGACGGAAGTCGCATCACCCTTTTTGACGCCTTTTAAGCTCACACTCGTGCTCGCGATCTTCGCGTCGGTACCGGTCATCCTTTACCAGGTTTGGGCATTCGTGGCGCCGGGCATGTATCGCCAAGAAAAACGCATCGCTTTTCCATTGCTTGCCTCAAGTGTGCTGCTGTTCTACTTGGGCGCCGCCTTTGCTTATTTTGTGGTTTTTCCCCTCATATTTGCTTTCTTCACCAGCGTTGGGCCGACCGACGTTGCAGTGATGACTGATATCAACCGATACCTAGACTTTGTGCTTAAGCTGTTTTTTGCCTTCGGTATCGCCTTCGAAATACCAATTGCCGCCGTTATTTTAATCTGGAGCGGTGTAACGACCCCCGATGCCCTCGCCGGTAAGCGGCCCTATATTATTGTTGGCTGTTTCATTTTTGGCATGCTGCTGACACCGCCCGACATCATTTCTCAGTCGCTTCTCGCGCTGCCCATGTGGATGTTGTTTGAACTTGGCGTCTTTTTTGGTCGCTTCATCGATACCCGCGACGCGTCAACGACTGACTGATCTCACTGCCCACCGGCATTGCCAAGGGTTTACACTGCACAACACGATATTTTTCTGGACGATTCGCTGATGCCTGTTATCTCCCGCTGGTTACTCATTTGCTTCTTGACGTTATTAAGCGCGGTCAGCGCGGCCCAAACACAAGAAGACGAAGCTGAAGATCTGTCAATTGCCGAGGTGATCGAAGCCGAGCGCGCAACCCAGTCCATCCTGGAAACCAGTAAAGACAGAAAATTCACTCCCGAAACCGCCGAAACGCCCTTGGTCGCAGTGCTTGGACTCAGCAAAAGCATGCGCGACGGGAAGTACGACGTCGCATCCCAGTACCTCGATACCCGATACCTCCCCGAGGATGTGGCGGCCATAGACCCCGTCGAGTTAGTGCGCGCGCTGGCTTTCGTGTTTAGTCAGCAGAATGCCCTCGACGTCACTGAGTTGAGTGATGACCCCGAAGGACACCCGAATGATGGACTCCCCAGCTATCGGGACCAAATCGGCGAAATTGAGGTCAGCAACGGCGTTGTGCCCGTCTATGTCCAGCGAGTGCCAGGGGAAAACGGCGGCAAAGTTTGGCGAGTTTCCAACGCTACCGTGGCGCAGATACCGGTGCTCTGGCAAGAGCATGGATTTTCTGAGCATGCCCTATGGCTAGCGGACAATTTGCCCAGCTTCACGCTCTTTGGCATGCAGAACTGGCAAGTCGTACTGATGATCGCTGCCGCGGTTATCTATTACTTCCTGTCGGGCTTGATCACCCAAGTGCTCTGTTGGCTTCACCTCAAAATACCCAACCGCTTCCCCAATGGGATCCGTCGGTTCTGGAGTCTGCCAATGCGCCTGATCACGTTCGTGGTGCTCTTAAGGGCGACCATAACGGACCTCGGACTGTCTGTCGTAGCAAAGGTCTATCTGCAGTCTTCGCCCCTGAAATACATCGCCGTAACCATACTCATCACCGGACTGATGACCCTTTGGCGTGATTACAAAATCCGCAATCTAGAGGCCATCGGCGATGTACAGTTTATCGCGCTGATTAAGCCACTGGTGCTGATCACAAAGATCTTGGTTTTCATCACCGCGTCACTGATTTGGGCAGACCAGGCTGGGTTTAACGTCTCGACGTTAATCGCGGGCTTGGGTGTTGGTTCGTTGGCAGTCGCACTCGCCGCGCAGAAAACCCTTGAAAATGTCATTGGCGCGGCGACCCTATACGCCGCGCGGCCCATAAAGCCCGGCGACCTCTGTAAGTTTGGTCGCTTTGTTGGCCATGTTGAAGAGATCGGGCTTCGGTCAGTTACGATGCGAACCCTTGACCGGACCGTGGTGTCGATTCCGAACTCCATGTTCTCCTCGGCTGACATTGAAAATATTTCCGCCCGCGATCGGATTCGTTATTACCGGCACCTGCAGTTGCAAATGCCAACCTCCAATCAGCTACGCGTTATCCTCGGAGAACTGCGAGCTCTGTTTGCCGCTCATCCAACGATTGCCGCGGGCACCCCTAGCATTCGCCTTGAGAAAATCGATGCGGCAACTGCTGTCATCCGTATTGATGCGGGCATTCAGACCCGGGATTACCAGGAGTTCCTAGCCGCAGCGGAAGACCTAAACTTACGCATTATCGAGCTCGTACACAGCAACGGCGCTATTTTCTCCGGGCCCGGACAGGTGCTTCAGGTGCGCGATTTTTATCAAGCCAGCGATGACACGATGGCCGAGGTCAATGCCAAACTCGATGGCTGGACTGAGGAAAGTAAACTGCCTTTTCCCGATCTCTCCGATGAAGAGAAGGCACGTCTGCAGGGTTCGATCTCCTATCCGCCAAAGGGATCCGCCCAGGGATGAGCGACATCAATGCCGGGGAGACACCCCAGCGACCCAACCTCGATCCGCTAAAACGCCTCCTGGGTTTTCTATGGCCGCATAAATTTCGGCTCGTAGCCGCCAGTGCGGCGTTAATCATAACTGCCGGGGCGCAACTTACCTTGGGTTATGGGGTGCGCATTCTCATTGATGACGGCTTTGCAGGCGCCAGTCAGGCCGGGCTGCAGCGGGCTGTGTTTTTTATGCTGGCCATCGGCGCTGTCATGGCGCTGGGCTCAATGATTCGATTCTATCTGGTGTCCTGGCTAGGCGAGCGTGTGAGTGCCGACCTGCGTTCCGCGGTGTTTAAAAATCTCGTTCGCATCCACCCGGGTTATTTTGAGACGAACCAGGCGGGCGAGATCATGTCGCGGCTGACTACGGATACCACGTTACTTCAGACCCTCATCGGGTCGTCAGTCAGTATGGCAGCGCGCAATGCACTCACCCTCATCGGCGCGCTGACCCTAATGGTGATCACCAATCTCAAGCTCAGTCTGATTATTCTAATTGCTGTGCCGATTGTGCTGCTACCTATCATTTTGTTCGGCCGACGAGTACGCGCACTGTCGAATACCAGTCAGGAGCGCATAGCAACGGTAGGCAGTCGCGCTGGGGAAATTCTGCAGTCCATTAAGATCGTGCAAAGTTATAACCGCGAAGCGCAGGAAGTCGTCGGCTTCAATCGCGATGTTGAGGACGCCTTTAGCATTGCTCGCGCTCGTATAAAACAGCGCGCGTTCCTAACCGGAGCCGCCATTTTGTTGTTACTTGGCGGTCTTATAAGCATGATGTGGTCTGGGGGGCAGGACGTCATCAACGGCCGTATGACCGGCGGTGAGTTAGGTGCCTTTGTTTTTTATGCCGTGATGGTTGGTACTGCGTTTGCGACACTGTCTGAAGTATGGGGAGACTTACAGCGCGCAGCAGGGGCGGCAGAGCGGTTAATAGAGCTCCTCAATGAGTCGAGCAACATTGTCGATGACGGCACCACAGCGCCTGGAAACGACCAGGCCTTGTGCTTTAAAGACGTTGTATTCAGCTATCCCAGTCGACCCAATACGCCGGCACTTAATGCGCTTAATCTGACCATTGCGCCGGGTAAATCGCTGGCACTGGTTGGCCCCTCGGGAGCGGGAAAGTCGACGGTCTTTGAGCTTCTACAACGATTTTACGACCCCCAAGCTGGCAGCGTCCGCTACGGTGAGGTGGATCTCCGCGCGATGCCACTTGATACTCTCCGTGCCAAAACCGCGCTTGTGCCTCAGAGCCCGATTTTGTTCACCGGTGACGTCAGCGCCAACATCGCCTACGGGCAGCCCGATGCGAGCCACGCTGAGATTGAGGCGGCGGCTCGAGCAGCTCACGCCCATGAATTTATCAGTCAGCTACCCGAGGGATATCAAAGTTTATTGGGGGCGCAAGGGGTTCGACTTTCAGGGGGGCAGCGGCAACGTATCGCACTCGCGCGGGCGATTCTTAACAACCCAGAGATTCTACTTCTCGATGAAGCCACCAGCGCACTGGACACCGAGAGTGAATATCACGTTCAGCAGGCTTTGGCCGAGGTCATGCGCAATCGGACCACAGTGATTATTGCCCATCGCCTATCGACCATCATCAACGCAGACCAAATTGCGGTGATGGAACAAGGCAAAGTCATTGCGATGGGAACTCACAGCGAACTACTGGAAACCTGTGACCTGTATCAGAGGATGGCTAATCTCGATTTTGACGAGATCGATTAACCGGCGGCAACGGGGCATCATGACCCTAAGCACTAAGAGCCAAGCGCAATTCAAGCGATCAGTAGGGTTATCGATTAAACGGTTGCAACAAAAAAGGGAGCAATGCTCCCTTTTTCTTTCAGCTTTGCTCAGAACTCGACCGTCGTCTTTAGAAGATCAGTTCTCGAGTCGCGCAATCGACATCAGCCGAAAGCTATCAGCCGCCCAACTCACGCACTAGCTTAGCGATACTCTCTTTTGCATCGCCAAACAGCATCCGCGTGTTGTCCTTGTAGAACAGCGGGTTCTCGATACCCGCAAAACCCGAGGCCATGGAGCGCTTGAGTACAAACACGGTACGGGCATCGGCGACGTTAATGACCGGCATACCATAAATCGGCGAGGACTCGACTTCTCGAGCGGCGGGGTTCACCACATCATTCGCACCGATAACAATGGCGACATCAACGGACTCCATGCGGGGATTGATCTCATCCATTTCCAGCAGTTGGTCATAGGGCACGTCCGCCTCAGCGAGCAAAACGTTCATGTGGCCTGGCATGCGACCGGCCACCGGGTGAATACCGAAATTCACCTCGGCACCGTTGGCCTCCAGTAAATCGGCCAACTCCTTGACCACATGCTGCGCTTGCGCAACCGCCATACCGTAACCGGGAATGATGGCGACATTGGTTGCGGCTTCTAGGATGTAATAAGCGTCATCAGCGGTAATCGGCTTGATTTCACCCTCAATCTCGGTGACCTCGTTTGAAACACTAGCAAAGCCCGAGAACAAGACGTTCGACAGTGAGCGATTCATCGCCTTACACATAATCTGAGTCAGGATAATGCCCGACGCACCTACTAGGGAGCCCGCAACAATCAACACATTGTTGTCGATCGCGAAACCCGCCGCACAGGCCGCTAGACCCGAGTAGGAGTTCAGGAGCGAAATCACCACGGGCATGTCTGCGCCACCAATGGGAATCACAACCATCACACCAAACAACAGCGACAGTCCGATCACCAAGTAGAGCCACTGAGCGTTACTTGGCTCGATGCTGAACATCACGGCGCTGGCTACAACACCGAAAATGATCAGCGAGTTCACAAACTGCTGACCTTTGAATGTGATCGCGCCGCTGCCAAGCACTTCGCTGAGCTTGCCGTAGGCGATCAATGAGCCAGTCAGGGTCACACCACCGATGAGAATCGACAGCACGATAGTGACAAGCGTAAAGGTACCCGCATCAGGAGACAGTGCTGCCCAACCGACCAAGAGCGACGCCGCACCACCGAGACCGTTGAACAATGCGACCATCTCGGGCATGGAGGTCATGGCGACCGCACGGGCTGCAACTGCACCGATCAACCCGCCCGCAATCATGCCACCCGCAATGTAGGTGTAATTCACTATGCCCTGATCGAGCAGTGCGACCACAATCGCAACCAGCATACCCGTCGCTGATATCAAATTGCCTTTTCGGGCAGTGGCCGGCGAGCCCAGCATCTTGAGGCCGAGAATAAACAGACCGGAGGCGACAACGTAGCCCAAACCTATGATTACTGAAGTGTCCATGCTCAACCCTCCTTCTTCTTGAAGAAGCCAAGCATGCGATCGGTCACCATATAACCGCCCACCACGTTGATCGAGGCGAGAGCAACAGCGCCAGCACCCAACCACTGCGCCGCGTCACCCTGACCGTTACCGGCCAGTGCCACTGCACCGACTACGGTGATTCCGGAGATGGCGTTAGCCCCTGACATCAGCGGTGTGTGCAGCGTCGCGGGTACTTTATTAATGAGTTCAAAGCCCAGAAAAACCGCGAGCATAAGAATAAAAAGAAGATATTCGGCGCCATTCATATCAGCTGGCTCCTTCTATGATGTCTTTGATGGTGGAATGCACGACGGCACCACCGTGAGTAATGACGCAACCCGGGAGAATATCGTTTTCCAAATCAAGCACGAACTGCTTGGCTTCGGTATCCCAAGTATCCTCAACCAGATTGAACATGTTGCTGGCATACATCACCGTGGCATCGCGGGGGACATGATTCGAGAGACTGCCGAGGCCAATGACGGTCACGCCGTTAACGTCTACCACCTCATTAGCGACCGAGTCTTCGACGTTGCCACCGGTATCTGCCGCCATATCAACGACGACGGAACCGGATGCCATACCCGCCACCATGTCTTGAGTGACCAATACAGGCGCTTTGCGCCCAAACACCTGGGCGGTGGTGATCACAACGTCAGAATCCGCAATCACGTCTTTCTGAGCCTGGCGCTGGATTTCCACCTGTTCGGGTGTTAACTCGCGGGCGTACCCGTCTTTCGTCTGGCCGGTATCGCCAAGGTCAATCTCGAGGAATTTCGCGCCCAGTGACTGAACCTGCTCTGCAACCACCGGACGGGTGTCAAACGCGGTAACGCGGGCACCCAATCGCTTAGCGGTCGCAATAGCCTGCAGACCCGCAACACCCGCACCAATAATGAAGACCTTGGCCGGTTTCAAGGTACCCGCGGGCGTCATCATCATTGGGAAAATACGCGGTAAACGCGTCGCTGCCAGCATCACTGCCACATAACCGGCGAGGTTAGCCTGAGAGCTCAACGCGTCCATCTTCTGGCTACGAGTTGAGCGCGGAATCATTTCCATGCTGATTGCAGTAATGCTGCGCGCGGCAAACTCTCTAATAAGCTCATGTTCGTTGAAGGGGTCGAGATAAGAGACGTGGATACAACCGGACTTAAGCTTGGCAACTTCTTCGAGTGCCGGCTTACGCAGTCTGAGCACCATGTCCGCACTGCCAAGCAGGGCATCGCGGTCGGTCTCGATCGACGCGCCCTCGACAACAAAAGTGTCGTCTGGAAAGCCCGCACCGTCGCCAGCACCAGATTCAATGACTATTTCAGCCCCGAGCCGAACCAGCTTCTTGACCGTGTCTGGAGTCACGGCCGCGCGGTTCTCTCCCGGGTGCGTTTCGCGGGGTATAGCTAATCGCATAATCGGCAAGCCTGAGTAGGATTTATTGTAGGGTCGCGCATTATACGCAGCGGAAATAGTGCCGTCTGCCCCATATGCGCTTGATAACTATCGGACGGTGTGTTCGCGCGGAGGGCCTAGCCCGCTTTCAACTGTAGAAACGGATTCATCCAGCGGTACTGCCAGCTGGTAAACCGCAGTGGCGCGTCGAGCACTGCGAGACAGATGCAGTCTTGATCCGCATCCGCCATGGGCGCGTGGGTCTCAGATTCGTGACGGAAAACAAAATCACCGGGGCCGTAGCTGCCCGCGCTATCGGAGAAGCCACCCTGAAGAACCAATGTCATCTCGCTACCACCGTGATCGTGTTCAGGGATACGACCCCCTGCCGCGATACGGTAAAGCGCAAACTCATAGTCGGTGTCGCCGGTGCTCAGATAGCTCACGCTCAGAGACTTGGTTACGCGCTTCCATACCAATTGAGTAAAGTCACCATTGATGATTCGCGCCAGCAAGCCTGGCATAGCCTCTTTACCCGGGGTTTTTGAGAAACTCAACGGTGCAGGATCGTCGAGACGCGCAAGCACGCTATCGAGTAATGACTCTGATACCGCTACCGGCTGAAGACGCTCAAGCATCACGCCACCGATGTTCTGCAGTTGCTCGCTGACGCGACAGCACTTTTCGCAGTAACTAAGGTGCGCTGACACGCATGCGGACTGCGCGACAGACAGCGTTCCCGCTGCGTAGTCGGTCAGAAAATCAGTTGAAGGATGGTGGTTAATCATATCTATGCCTCGCGCAGGCTTCGTCTCCAATGACGTGTTGCGCGCCTATATTTTGAATGTTGCTGGTGTTACGCGGGTCTGCTGCAATCGGTTTACTCATGGTACTTTTTTTATTAATTACTTACCTTTGTTATCAACTACTTATCCATGTGCACCTGAAGCT
Organism: Luminiphilus sp.; assembly: GCA_965655505.1. Lineage (GTDB taxonomy): Bacteria > Pseudomonadota > Gammaproteobacteria > Pseudomonadales > Halieaceae > Luminiphilus. The sequence goes on along the minus strand of CBFHHJ010000002.1, from coordinate 16,975 downwards.
TCTGAATCGCAAGGCGCACCCGAGACTTCACGGTGCCCAGGGGTAAATCAAGCTCAGCAGCCGCCTCTGAATGGGACTTTCCTTCCATATAAACCTTGGCCAAGATTTGAGCCTGATCAGGGGGTAGCTGCCCCATCAGACTCCTGACCCGGTCAGAGCCGCGTCGGGTATGAAGAACGGTGAAAGGTTCCTCTTCCTCCATCTCGATATTCAGGTCATCGGCCGCCAAAGGCGTGTCAAACTTCTGTAGTCGACGAAACATATCTGTTCGACAGTTCCGAGCAATCGTGTAAATCCAGGTACTGGCGGCGGCTTTTTCAGGGTTGAATCCGGAAGCTTTCTGCCAGACCTTGAGCATGACCTCTTGCACCAGCTCGTCGGCATGGCTCGCCGAAAGCGACGAACCCGCCAACGCAAATGCTTTAATCAACGGCCCAAAGTGCCGGAAAAAGCGCGTAAAGGCTGCTCGATCTTGATTTTTACCGACCAATACGAGGCACTCGCTCCACTCGTCAGTGCGGCGTCCGGTTGGTCGATCCCAAACCTCTTTACTGCGGGTCACATCAGTGCCCACATCATTCGCAGTGGTATTTGCCATAATCTACGGTCCCAAGACCGATCCTTTTACTCAGCATACACTACCCCCCCTACGTAGCAACCGCCCGTTTTTAAATGAAAACCCCCTGATCCGGAGCACGGATGCCGGCGTATTCTGCTCATCGGGACAATGCGTCCCTAGGAGGTTTGAAACGTTGTGAAAATCGCGGTGATTGGTGCGGGGATATCCGGGCTGGGTTGTGCCCACAGGTTGAACGCGCTCGGTCATCACGTCTCGGTTTTTGAGGCTCGTAGTCGTATTGGCGGTCACACGGCGACTTATGACGTGAAACTGGGTGCTCGGCGCTACGCGATCGACACCGGATTCATTGTTTACAACGATAATACCTACCCCCAGTTTATCAAGTTAATGAAGTCCCTCGAGGTAACCACGAAGCCCACCTCAATGGGATTTTCGGTGAGCGACGAACTCAGCGGTCTCGAGTACGCGGGCAACAACCTCAACACACTGTTCGCCCAACGCCGCAACCTGGTTTCTCCCAAGTTTCTTAAGATGGTGCGCGAAATCCTCCGTTTCAACCGCCAATCAGTCGCAGATCTTGATAGCGGTCGACTTGCTACTGATGAAACCTTGGGCGATTACCTGGATCGAAATCGCTACAGCACGGCGTTTCAACGGGAGTATCTGCTAGCGATGACCTCGGCCATATGGTCGGCAGATTTCTCGGATTCCCGGGAGTTTCCGGTGGAATTTTTCATTCGCTTCTTCCGCAACCACGGGCTGTTACAGGTCAAAGACCGGCCTCAGTGGCGAGTCATCGAGGGCGGAAGCCGGGAGTATCTCGGCCCACTAACAGCGAGCTTCGAGGATCGGATTTTTGTCAACCACAAGGTTAAAGAGGTACTGCGCCAACCCGGCCGAGGCGTCAGCGTCAGATTTGAAAACGGCAAGGAAGATACCTTTGACCAGATCGTCATAGCGTCCCATTCAGATCAGGCGCTGGGGATGCTCAACGACGCGACGCAACTCGAACGAGAGGTGCTCGGCGCGATTCCCTACCGCGATAACGACGTAGTGTTGCACACGGACGACCGGCTGCTGCCCCGCAATCGCAAAACCTGGTCGAGCTGGAACTACCGTCTCAAGCCGGATACTGATCGGGCAATCGTTACCTACAACATGAATATTTTGCAGGGAATCTGCTCACCCGAGACTTTCTGCGTCACCCTCAATGACACTGACTCGATCAATCCTGCGCGGATTCTGGGTCGTTTCAATTACGCGCATCCTCAATTTACCGTCGAGGGCGTAAAGGCACAGGCTCGCTGGTCTGAGATCAATGGGGTTAACAACACGTGGTTCTGCGGTGCCTACTGGCACAACGGCTTTCATGAGGATGGGCTGGCCAGCGGACTTCGGGTAGCCGATTCAATCGCACAGGCGCACCAGGCCGCAGCGTGATATCCCGATTTTACCGGGGCACCCTGTTCCACATTCGGCACAGTCCTCGACAACATCAGTTTAGCTACAAGGTGTTTATGCCCCTTGTTGACATCGAAGCCCTGCCAGGCTTGGTCGACCCCATTCCGTTTTGGTCTGCTCGAAAGTTGGCGCTTGCGCGATTCAAGCGTGAGGACTTTCTCGGAGACCCGACGATGCCTCTCGCCGATGAGGTACGGCGCACAATTAAAGAGGCCACGGGTGAAACGCAGCAAGGCCCAATCTTTCTGCTGGCCAACTGGCGCTACTTTGGCTTTCAAATTAATCCCATAGCCTGTTATTTCTGCTACGACGCCTCCGGCGAGCATCTTGAATTTCTCATCGCCGAGGTCACCAATACCCCCTGGGATGAGCGCCACTGCTACGTTCTGCGGGCCAGTGACAGCCAGGGAAACGTTGCCACCGAATTCGCTAAAGCCATGCACGTATCGCCATTCAACCCCATGGACATGACGTACCAATGGCGCAGTTCGGCACCAGGGGATTCCCTAGCGATTAAATTGAGCAATCTTCAAAACGGTGAGCGGATTTTCGATGCATCCCTCAGCTTGGCGGCTGAGCCCTTTACGCCCGGCAACTTGAGTCGGGCGGTGCTAAGCTTTCCGTTCATGACGTTTAAAGTTGCGGCTGGAATTTATTGGCAGGCGCTCAAGTTGTGGCTAAAAGGAGTCCCGCTTGTTCCTCATCCGAAGCGCGTCTGACATCGTATTTGTTCTGTAATCAGCGAACACTAGGATCTATAGCATGAGCAACGCCAGCGTTCGGGAAATTTCTCGACTTCCACTGATAGAACGGATCAAACACCCCCATGTTGCCCGGGACCTTCTGTTTCGTGTCATCGGCAATATTCAGGTAGGCACGCTGACCATCCACGACGGGGAGGAGGTATTCCGGTTCGGAGACGATAACCGCCCGGAAGCGCCTCATGCAGATATCATCGTGCATGATCCACGCGCCTATCGACGTGTACTCACCGGCGGGACGATAGCGTCGGGCGAGTCCTATCTCGATGGCGACTGGAGCAGTCGCGACCTCACTGATGTTACGCGCCTGTTCAGCGCCAATATGGCCACCATGATGGCCATGAAAAGCAACCAGCACTGGTGGACGAAGTTAGCGCTAAAGCTGGCCCATTTAGGGAATCGCAATACCGTAGACGGGTCGCGCAAAAATATTTCTGCGCACTATGACCTCGGCAATGACTTCTTTGCGCTCTTCCTCGACCCGACAATGATGTACTCATCGGCGGTTTTCCCAAAGGATGATGCCGAACTCGAGACCGCGTCGCTTTATAAGCTTGACCTGATTTGCCAGTCACTCGAACTCACCTCCGATGATCATCTCATCGAGATCGGCACCGGCTGGGGCGGCATGGCGATTTACGCTGCCGAGCAGTACGGCTGTCGCGTGACGACCACTACGATCTCCCAAGAACAGTACGACCACACGCGGCAGGAGGTGGCGAACCGCGGGCTTTCCGATCGCATCACCGTGCTGTGCGAGGACTATCGCAAGCTTGAGGGCCAGTTCGATAAACTGGTGTCCATCGAAATGATCGAAGCCGTAGGACACGAGTTCTACGACAGTTACTTCAGCTGTGTCAGCAACCTGCTCAAACCCTCTGGGAAGGCGGTAATTCAAGCCATCACCATTCCCGATCAACGGTACGAGTTTGCCCGCGACTCGGTGGATTTCATCAAGCGCTATATCTTCCCTGGTGGTTGCCTGCCGTCACTTCAAGTCATTGGGGAACACCTCGCCGAACACACAGACATGCAGATGCTCGGATTGCGGGATATCACAATCGACTACGCGAAGACCCTCGAAGCGTGGCACCATGTATTCCTTGAGCAACTGGACAAGGTTCGTGACATGGGCTTCGACGACCGATTTATTCGAATGTGGCGCTTCTACCTCAGTTACTGCGAGGGGGGCTTCCGCGAGCGGATTATCAACACCTTCCAGATCACCATGGCAAAACCCGGCTATCGGCCAGCGTAAGTCGTGATCTTATCTCTGCTGCCCATCGCGCTATTGGTGGGCATGCTTGCCGCTGCAGTTCAGCTGTTTGGCTCAGACGCTTCTTATGGCCCTAACCAGATAGCACTCGTTTTTGCCTCGGGAGCCGCCGCCCTTGTTGGGCTCTACCGGGGACTTTCCTGGGCGGAAATTCAAGACGGTTTCGCCGCCGGCATTCGCGTGGGATTGTCGCCAATTCTTATTCTGCTGGCGGTTGGCGCACTGATAGGTAGCTGGATCCTGTCGGGCACCGTGCCCGCTATGATTTACCACGGGGTTGCTCTACTGGAGCCGAGCATCTTTTACGCTGCGAGCGCTGTTATCTGCGCGCTTGCCTCGATTAGCATTGGCAGTTCATGGACCGTCGCCGGCACTTTGGGCATTGGACTGATGGGCATTTCCAATAGCTTTGGTTTGTCCCCTGCAATGACAGCTGGTGCAATCCTTTCCGGTGCATATTTCGGCGACAAACTGTCACCCCTATCGGATACCACCAACTTGGCAGCGGCCTGTGCCGGGGTGGATTTATTTGCCCACATTCGCAACATGCTTTGGACAACAGTGCCCGCGTTTACCATTGCGATGCTGTTCTTTTTGTTCAACACCGAGGAGGCGGCTCGAGCCCCCGAGGACATAGAGCGACTGCGGACGGTGCTGTCGACCGAATTTGACGTAGGACTACACAGCCTACTTCCGCTGGTGGTGATGCTGATATTCGTCGCACTCAAAATCCCCGCTTATCCCGCTATTTTATTGTCAACACTCGTGGGCTGTGGTTTTGCCCTGACGTTTCAGGGCGACGCGATCCGAAGTTTCAGTGCCGGACTACATCCAGACAGCCCTATGCCGTTATTGCAGGGCATCTGGACCGTATTGTTTGCGGGTTACACGGGGAGCACACCGGACTCCGCAGTGAACGATTTACTGAGCAAGGGCGGCATGGCAAGCATGCTGAACACGGTGTGGCTCATTATCTGCGCTTTGGCTTTCGGTGGCGTACTCGAACGAACTGGGATTCTCAAGGACATTCTGGATGCAGCGCTGCGACGGGTTAAATCCACCGGTGACTTGGTGCTCGCGACGGTGACGGGGGGTGTGGTTTCCAACATGCTGGCCGCCGATCAATTTCTCGCCATTGCGCTGCCCGGACGACTATTCACCATCGCCTACGACGACCGCGGACTCAGCCGACTGAATCTATCGCGGACCCTCGAAGACTCAGCAACGCTGACCTCGGTACTGGTGCCCTGGAATACCTGCGGCGCCTATATGAGCGCGACCCTTGGCATTGCCACACTAGAATATGCCCCTTACGCGGTATTCAATTATGTCTGCCCGATCATTGCAGTCATATTTGGCTACTTGATGATTGCTCAGTGGCAAGTCAGCAGCGAGCAAGTCAGCATCGAAAAGGTCGCCCCGTGACCCAATCGACGTTGATCGACTGGGACTTCCCAAACCCCTTTGTTCAATCACGGGTCGTGGCCGATGAGGACATTGATGGCCTGCGCCATACCAACAATGCGGTTTATGTTAATTGGTGTGGCGAAATCGCCTGGGAGCACACCCAGTCTCTCGGTTTGGGTCTCGCCGAATATGAAGCCCTTGATCGAGCCATGGCGGTTCGGGAGGCCCGTTACGAATACTTGCAGGCAACCCGCTTGGCACAAGGTTTGGCGATTGCTACCTGGATTACCCGCTGGGATAAGCGTTTAACGATGGAACGGCGGTTTCAGATACGCGACGTGGCCTCGGGAGACACGGTGCTGAGAGCCAGTATGGTGTTTGTCTGTATAGAGATCAGCACCGGCAAACCCCGAAGGCCACCCCCTGAGTTTATTGAGGGCTATGGCCCCGCTGTGCTCGACCTGCCCAGTGACTGACTCAGCAGCGGTGCCAGTCAAACGCCAGAGTTTCGCCGAGGGGTGCCCCCCCGATTTTAAGCGCCAAAAGCCGATCAACCCCTAGCGCCACACCCGAACAGTTAGGCAAGCCCGCAGCCACCGCCGCCAAGAAGCGCTCATCGAGGGGCATTGGCTGCTGACCACGCTGTTCACGTAGGTGGTTATCAGCATCGAACCGCGCGCGCAGCTGGCTCTCATCGAGGCATTCCCAGTAACCGTTGGCGAGCTCAAGGCCATCTACGTAGCACTCAAAGCGCGCACCCACCTCGATACCGTTTACATCATGAATGCGTGCTAGCGCGGCCTGTGAGGCGGGATAGTCGGTGATAAACACAATACCCCAGTCAGCGATGGCGGGCTCGACACAATGACTGACGAGTAAATCCAGCAGGCCATCCCGATCCAAACCTTCCGGTGGCTCAATGCCAGCACCAGACAGCCGGGATTGCACGCAGGCTTCAAGCTCGTCCTGTCCTGCCCGATGAGGATCCAAGCCCAGCACGTGCTCCAGTAGTCGACCCCAGGGCCAAACCTGCCAGCCTGTCCGCCCAAGTACGCCCGTGACCAAGGTGGCCACCTCACGCATTAACTGCCATTGGTCGAAGCCACATCGATACCATTCGAGCAGGGTGAATTCGGGATTATGGCGGCTGCCGCTCTCATCAACCCGAAACGCCTTGCACAACTGAAAGATATCGCCGACATCTGCCGCCAACAAACGCTTCATCGCGTACTCAGGGGACGTCTGAAGAAAACGTTTGCCCCCAGGTCGGGCTATCTGGAAAGGCTCAAGGGCAGGATCAGTTACCCCTGCCTCGCACAACAGGGGCGTTTCAACTTCGAGCACATCGCGCTCGGCAAAAAACTGTCGAATCTCGGCTGAAAGCGCTGCTCGGGCACGTAGCGCCGCCCGATTGGCGCCTGGGCGCCAGTCACTCACAGGATTCAGCTCTTGCTGGCGCGACTCACGTATTCACCGGAGCGGGTATCCACGCGAATTATTTCGCCCTGAGAAATGAACAGAGGTACCCGCACGACAGCGCCCGTGGTTAGCGTTGCGGGCTTCGAGCCACCTTGGGCAGTATCACCCTTGAGTCCGGGATCAGTCTCGACGATTTCAAGCTCAATGAAATTCGGCGCAGTGACTGAAATGGGCGCTCCATTGTACAGAGTCACTTCGTAGCTCTCCTGCTCTTTGAGCCACTTCTCTGTATCGCCAATCGCGTCTTTATCCGCAGAATGCTGCTCAAACGAAATAGGATCCATGAAATACCAGAATTCGCCGTCGGTGTAGGAATACTCGAAGGTATGGTCCATGACGTCTGCGCCTTCTAGGGTGTCACCGGACTTAAAGGTGCGCTCCCAGACCCGGCCGCTCTTCAGGTTTCGAAGCTTGACCCGATTGAACGCCTGACCTTTACCGGGCTTAACAAACTCATTCTCGAGAATCGAGCAAGGCTCACCGTCGAGCATGACCTTGAGCCCGGGCTTAAATTCGTTAGTGGAAAAATTTGCCATGATCTGTTCCTTAGATATTTCGCGCGGGATGATAACCCAGCAGGGGCCGATGCGCAGTCTGCGATCCCGAGCCCAGTGTCATTTTAGGGTCAGCTCTGGGACAGCTCGCTTGGAGAGCCCAAGAGATAGAGCACGCCATCAAGCCCGACTCGCATAAGGTTATGAGTCGCCTGTTGCCGCACTAGGGGCTTTGCTTCAAAGGCAACACCGAGGCCCGCAACACCCAGCATCGGTAAGTCATTAGCACCGTCACCCACAGCAATGACCTGCTCAGTTCCAATCTGCATGTCCCCGGCGATCCGCAACAGATGGGCTTTCTTGAGATCCCCATTGACGATATCGCCAACCACCCGGCCGGTCACCTTACCGTCCTCGATCTCCAGAGTATTGGCGTGCACCTCATCAAAGCCATAGCGCTGCTGCAAGAATTCAGCGAAATAACTGAAGCCACCAGAAAGGATCGCGGTTCGAATACCGAGCCCGCGTAACGTGCCAATCAGCTCGGGCATCCCCTCGGTAATGGGCAGAGAGTTGGCTATATCCGCCAGTACTGACTCATCTAATCCGCGCAACATGCCTAGCCGCTCGGTGAAGCTAGCGTTGAAATCGAGCTCTCCTGCCATCGCCCTAGCGGTAATTCCCGCGACGGCGTCTCCTACCCCTGCCCGGCTTGCTAGCTCATCGATCACTTCGCACTGGATTAAGGTTGAGTCCATATCAAAGACTGCCAGCCGAAAATCAGCCTGCCGTACCGACATCTCTTGCAACACGATGTCGACCGCTAGGGTCGCTGCTAGATCATCAAGCGCCCTCCGAAGATCAGCGTCTCGGTCAACGCCTGCCACCGCAAACGTGCACGCGGATCGACATGCCGCCAAAGCCCGTGGCACGGGCAATTTACGCTGACTTAGTACCGTGAAACCATGCCGCTCGCACAACCTGTGCAACTCAGCGAGGTCACCAAAGCTGGGTTGGGGGGCAATGAGTGTGATGGCGTGGGTAGGGGAAAACATTAAAGGCTCCTCGTAGTGAGGCGGGCAAGCATACCGCAGCACGGGGGTTTATACTGCGCGGCGTCTGAATTGCCTATCGAGTTGTTTTTGAAAAACTTTATTGCTGCCATCAATCGCCTCCCGCTGAGTCAGCAACTGGCGTTAACTGCCTGTGTCTGCTGCCTTGTCGCGACGCTGGCGCTGGTTGCGCTCGCTGCCCGATCGAGCGAATACACCCAAGAAAACCTTCAGGGAGAATATGGACGATCCGTTGCTGAGCAACTCGCGCGACGGCTATCCTCCGAACTCGCCGTTGGCGATCGGCTGGGTGTGGCTGGCGAACTCAACCGACTTGTCGATCAAGCGAGCATCACCGCAGCAAGAGCACTGGATATCGAGGGTAACGAGCTAGCCGTGGCGGGTGATCGGAACCGGAGTCAACTGAGCTTCCAGGCAAATATCTTTATCGCAGGCGATGCTGCGGGGGTCGCTGAGGTGACCGTCGATACATCGACACAAGACAGCGCTCAGCTCCAGTTCGTATTAGCACTGTCGGGCCTCGCAGTGCTCCTCAGTATCGCTGTTTACGCGGTCACGCGCGCCATGGCTCAGCGACTGGCGCGCAACATTCGGGCAGTCAGTGCGGAACTCGCGGCCGTGACCGGCGACGAGTCAGACGACGGCAATGAGCTGCAAGCACTGCAGCAGCGTGTCGCGGCGCTACCTTTAGATTTGCTCAAGCCCCAGTTTGTCGGCGACAGCAAGCAGGATCACTATGTCGATACCGCCATTCTTTTCATCTATTTTCGTAGCCTACCGGGTTATCTTGAAACCATCGATGAGCGCCGCCTGCAGCGCTACGTCGCCGTAGTTCATCGCATGATTTATGGTGCCGCTGGTTTCTATGGTGGCGAGTTGGAGGTCGTTCGTCAGTTCGGTCTAGCGGTGTACTTCCATGGCGCACACAAGATTGGCTCCCCAGCCTTGCGCGCTGCTAGTTGTGCTTGGCTGATTCAGCAAGCGGCTCCCGATGTCGAAAGCCAACTCCGGTTGTCGGTAAACCCGGGACTGGCTGTGGGTGGCAGCGAACTCGGAAGGGGCGATGCGCGAGATATTTATCCTGGTCTCTACACGCAATCGTCTCTCGATGAGCTACTGGCGTTGGCGCGCAGTCAGGGGCCGGGCATTGCGGTGTCTGACTTCGCAGCCAAAGACATCGATCTCGGTACCCGCATTGATCTCGAAAGCGGCGAAGACCAAATTGCTCGCGTCGGCCAGCTGGCCGATGGTCACCGGGATCTACTGGAACGTCAGCTGCAAATTTTGCTCAAGGCTCTAGTGGATCAAGCACCCGAGAGCGGCAATCAGTCCGACTGAACAACCGCCAGCCCAGCGACCTTTTGGAATCCTTTCGGTAGCTTGTTGCCACGACGTCCGCGCTCACCCCGATAATTAGCGAGATCCACCGACTTAAGCTTGAGGTGTTGACGGCCGGCTGTGACCTGCAAAACATCGCGTTCGCTCAGTACGCAAACGCCTACCAACACCTCTTCCCTAGCGGCCGCTCGCGCGCTCGGAATGCCGATTATCTTGTTGCCCTTGCCACGGGCCATTTCTGGCAGCTCCGATAAGGGAAATACCAACATTCGGCCCTCATTGGTCGCCGCAGCCACGAGCAACTCACCCTCCCCGGCGATGGGCGACGGCTGCAGAACGTAAGCACCTTTTGGCAAGGTCAGCACCGCTTTGCCCGCCTTGTTTTTGGTCTGCAGGTCTTTAAATCTGGCTACAAAGCCATACCCTGCATCGCTGGCCAACAAGAACCGGTCATCTTCGGCACCGGTGAGCAAACCCTCAAACGTAGCGCCCGATTGCGGGTTGATGCGGCCCGTCAATGGCTCACCCTGTCCTCGAGCTGAGGGCAGGTTGTGACTGCTTAGGCTGTAGGCTCGGCCAGTTGAATCAAAAACGACGGTCGGCAGATTACTGCGACCCTTGGCGGCCAACTTGAACCCGTCCCCGGATTTATAACTCAAGCTTTCAGGGTCGATATCGTGCCCCTTAGCGGCTCGGATCCAGCCTTTCTCGGACAACACAACGGTGAGTGGGTCGGAAGAAGTCAACTCCAACTCGCTAAAGGCCTTGGATTCAGCGCGCTGAACGATGGGCGAGCGGCGGTCGTCTCCATGGCTATCAGCCACCGCTAGCAGCTCTTTCTTAATGAGCGTTTTCATGCGGGCTTCGCTACCGAGGGTCTGCGCTAGAGAATCGCGCTCGGCGCTCAGTTCATCCTGCTCACCACGAATCTTCATTTCCTCAAGCTTCGCCAGATTACGGAGCTTGAGATCAAGAATGGCCTCCGCCTGAATATCCGTTAAACCAAAATGGCTCATCAAAGCGGCTTTGGGCTTATCCTCTTCACGGATTATGCGAATCACCTCGTCGATATTCAGATAGGCAGCAAGGTAGCCTTCCAGAATATGTAATCGTCGCTCTACCCGCTCTAAGCGGTATTGCAGGCGTCGACGTACTGTCGTGCGACGAAACTCGAGCCATTCTCGAAGAATTCGATCCAGTGACTTGACCCCGGGTCGGCCGTCAATACCGATCACATTCAGGTTAACCCGGTAGTTACGCTCCATATCGGTGGTCGCGCACAGGTGATTCATTACCGCGTCCAAGTCCACCCGATTGGAGCGTGGCACAATAACGAGTCGGGTCGGGTGCTCGTGATCGGACTCATCTCTAAGATCGGCGACCATCGGAAGTTTCTTGGCCTGCATCTGCGCGGCAATTTGCTCGAGCAACTTAGAACCCGACACCTGGTAGGGCAGCGCAGTGAGCACGATCGCTCCGTCCTCTACCCGCCATGCGGCGCGCATCTTGAGGCTACCCTTGCCCGTTCGATAGATTTCGCGGATATCTTCGGGGGGAGTAATGATCTCAGCATCGGTTGGAAAATCGGGGCCCTTGATGTGCTCGCACAGTTCCTCAACCGTGGATCGTGGTGATTCGAGCAGCCGCACCGTCGCGCTCACGACCTCGCGCAAATTGTGGGGCGGTATATCGGTGGCCATCCCGACTGCAATGCCGGTGGTGCCGTTCAGCAGTAAATTGGGCACCTGAGCAGGCAGTACAACGGGCTCATCTAGGGTGCCATCAAAGTTGGGCTGCCAGTCGACCGTGCCCTGCCCCAATTCTCCTAACAGTACCTCCGCGTAGCGCGTCAGCCGCGATTCGGTATAGCGCATAGCGGCGAAGGATTTCGGGTCATCGGGGGAGCCCCAGTTACCTTGACCATCGACCAGCGGATAGCGGTAACTGAAGTCCTGCGCCATCAGAACCATGGCTTCGTATGCGGCACTATCACCGTGGGGATGGAACTTACCGATCACATCACCAACGGTGCGCGCCGACTTCTTATATTTCGCCGACGCTTTCAAGCCAAGCTCGCTCATTGCATAAATAATGCGCCGCTGAACCGGTTTGAGGCCGTCGCCAATATTAGGCAAGGCTCTATCGAGGATGACATACATTGAATAGTCGAGGTACGCCTTCTCTGCATAGTCACGCAGGGACAGCGTCTCGACCGAAGTCGGGCCGTTATTAATATCAGTCATTCAAGGTCCAGTTGGGTATTAGCCGGCGCCATTGCGGCGACGGAGAGCAACAACTTCTTCATTGAGGTCGGTAATTGAACGTGCCATATCCACGAGTAGCCCCTGGACTGCAGCGGGCCGTGACCGGATAAGCTCAAAAAATCGATCTTTGGGTACGCGGATCACCGAGCACGACTCAAGCGCTTTCACCGTGGCATTGCGGTGACTTGCTGTCAATGCCGCCATGGTGCCAAACAGCTCGCCGGGGCGAATCTTGGCGACGGCCATGTCGTTAACCAACACCTCTGCAAGCCCTTCGGTCATCGAAAAAATATCATCCGCCGGATCACCCTGCTGAATAATCACCGCACCCTTTGGATATATTTCAGGGCTGCCGCCAATACCGACCGCCTCGCGAATATGAAGCGCATTGAGTCGAAGCAATAACGACACGTGCTGACTCACCGCACGATTCCAGAGGGCCAATCGATCTTGATCGGCGGAGATCTCGGCCATCAATATCGATCGGTCGTAAGTGCGAATCATCGCACCCCCCTCGGAACCGTACATCAAGCATTTCACCGCATCGGGCAAATAGTCCGTGTCAGGCAGAACAACGTCACCCGCATCAAGCACGCTCACCACGGTATTGTCGTTCAACACCGACACCAGTCCGCTTTCTACGACTCCGACCATGTCCCGGGGCATGGCCCTGAACTCTGCGGCGGGGTTTCCTGTGAGCTCTATGCGTCGGGTTTCAGCCTTAATACCCCGAAGCGCCTCACGCAAAGTGCGTTTGTGGTCTTCGTTGAGTACTTTGAACTGTTCTCCGGCTTGTGCAGTCGCAAGCATCGGCGGATCTCTGTGCTATCAAAACTTGCCAATATCGTACCCGAGACTGTGGTTCCCGACCATGAAATTTGTGAGACTGATCGAAACATCGTCCAGCCACCCAAAAAAGAGTAGCAGTTGTGTCTGACCCGAACACTGCAGTCCGCCCGAAAGCTACCGCAATCCAGTGGCGCTGGCGCCATTTTGACCTTCATTCCGCCGGCGAGTGGCATGCAATTTTACAACTGCGCGCGGCAATTTTCGTTGTTGAGCAGGATTGCCCCTATTTGGACCCCGATCATAAGGATCCTCTCTGCTGGCACCTTTCAGGTTATCTGGGCGACAAGCTGGTGGCCACGCTCCGCGCTGCACCTCCTGACGTAAGTTACGCGGAGAGTTCCATTGGGCGCGTTGTCGTCGACCCGCAGCTACGCGGCTTGCAACTGGGACGACAACTTATGTTACGGGGAATCGCTTTTAACAAAGCCCTGTGGGATGGCCCGATCAGAATCAGTGGTCAGGGGTATCTTCAGGAGTTCTATCAGTCCCTCGGCTTCATCACCGAGAGAGGCCCGTACATGGAGGATGACATCCCCCATTTCGAGATGTTGCTGCCCTAATCCACGGAGCGCTCAAACCATACGGCGCAATAGCGCCCAACGACAGCAAGTGGTCCAACGCGGGCTGCGAAGCCCTAGCGTGACTTCCGTCCTTAGTCTTTCGGCAACATTAACATTAGTTTCGCGACGTTAATTCGGCGATGTTAGCTCGTCGACGCGCCACGGGCAGCACGCTTACGCTCGTGCTCAAGTAGCAATTTTTTGCGCAGACGAATGCTTTCAGGGGTCACCTCGACAAGCTCGTCGTCCTCGATGAATTCCAGCGCCTGCTCAAGGGTGTGCTTGACCTGCGGCGTGAGTGTCAGTGCTTCGTCAGTACCGGAAGCGCGCACGTTGGTGAGCTGCTTGGCCTTGGTGGGATTCACGACCAAGTCATTATTTCGGCTGTGGAGACCGACAATCTGACCTTCATACACATCGATATTAGGACCAATGAAGAGGCGACCGCGATCCTGCAGCGTAAACAAGGCATACGCCAGTGTTTTACCCTTAACCATCGAAACCAGAACACCGTTGGTGCGTCCAGCAATATCCGATTTTGCGACGGGGCCATAATGATCGAAGACGTGGGTCATAATCCCCGAACCCGACGTCAGGGTCATGAACATCGAACGGAAGCCGATCAAGCCACGGGCGGGAACGATAAACTCGAGCCGAACTCGACCAGTGCCATCGAGCACCAGGTTCTTCATTTCTGCACGACGGAGGCCAAGCTCTTCCATCACGCCGCCTTGATGTGCTTCTTCGCAGTCAATCACGAGGTGCTCGTAAGGCTCACAAAGCTCACCATCAATCTCGCGCTGAATAACCTCGGGGCGAGAAACGCCGAGCTCAAAGCCCTCTCGACGCATGCTCTCGATCAATACCGATAAATGCAGCTCACCCCGGCCCGACACTTTGAACTTGTCGGGGGTGTCACCTTGCTCAACCCGCAACGCAACGTTGTGAATCAACTCGCGATCGAGGCGCTCGCGGATATTGCGCGAGGTGACGTACTTACCCTCGCGCCCTGCAAAAGGTGAATCGTTCACCTGAAAGGTCATGCTGACGGTCGGCTCATCTACCGACAGAGGCGGCAACGGATCAGGCTTACCCTGCTCGCACAAGGTGTCGGAGATATTGAGCGCTTCGATACCCGTTACGCAGACGATGTCGCCCGCCTCCGCTGTGGCCACTTCAACCCGCTCTAGGCCGTGGTAACCCATTACCTGCAGCACCTTGCCGTTCCGAGTGCCACTCTCGCTGTCAACCACTGTCACCTGAGTATTGGGCTTCAAGGTTCCCCGGGTAATACGGCCCACACCAATGACACCAACGTAGCTGTTGTAATCCAAGGCTGAGACTTGCAGTTGCAGCGGTCCGTCGGCGTTCACTTCAGGGGGAGCAACCTTATCGATGATCGCTTGGAACAACGGCGTCATGTCATCGGACATGTCACTGTAATCCTCGCCCGCAATACCGTTGATGGCCGAGGCGTAAATAATAGGGAAGTCGAGCTGCTCTTCAGTCGCACCGAGGGTGTCAAACAGATCGAATACCTGATCCACCACCCAGTCAGGCCGTGCACCGGGGCGATCCACTTTATTAACCACGACGATGGGGTTCAAACCGCGCTCAAATGCCTTCGAGGTTACAAAGCGTGTTTGGGGCATGGGACCGTCAACAGCATCGACTAGCAACAACACCGAATCGACCATCGAAAGAACCCGTTCAACTTCGCCGCCAAAGTCCGCGTGTCCAGGGGTGTCAACAATATTGATGCGATAGTCGTTCCAGCGCAGCGCGGTGTTCTTCGCCAAAATAGTGATGCCGCGCTCTTTCTCCTGATCATTGGAGTCCATGATGCGCTCTGTGCCCACGCTCTTCCTGTCAAGGGTGCCGGACTGCTGCAGTAGACAGTCGACAAGCGTGGTTTTGCCATGATCGACGTGGGCGATAATGGCGATATTTCTAAGCTGGCTGATCACTTTGGGGTTCTCTCAAAGAATTAGGGGCGGGGGCTCCGCGAGGCGCGCGGAGTCTATCAGGCTTGTGCGGCCTGTTCATCTGAAAACAGAGGTGATTACTGCACATTGGCACCCCCACCAAACTGGCAGCCAAGCCGCAGAAAATCTGGGCCACTGCAACTCGTAAGGCGCCCGCGCCAAATCAAAATCCCGACTACCCCTACACACTCTGTAAAAACTCAGCACAGACCCAGCGCAAATTACGCCTGTCTTCGCATTGTTTTGGTTCGTTTTGCCATCCTTATGCACCGTTTAAGTGCGTACACGCGAATTTAGCCTCGAGGTATTTACCAACAAAACCAGTATTTTCAATAAGTTAACGAAGAGCGCACCGTATAGCATCAATTGGCATAGTCATTGCTCTATCTCGACACTTGAATTGATGGCAAGGTGTGCGAGCCCGTCATCGTCAAATTGGAGTCGGGCAGCCGACCCTTATTAACCCTTGGAGGAGAAACACCATGTCTGAGCGCACGCTCAATTTGATCAAAGATAACGATATTCGGTGGGTCGATTTGCGATTCACCGACACGAAGGGCAAAGAGCAGCACGTCAGCATCCCCGCCACCGAAGTCGACGAAGGCTTCTTTGAAGACGGCAAAATGTTCGATGGTTCTTCAATTGCTGGCTGGAAGGGCATCAACGAGTCAGACATGATCCTCATGCCCGATGACAGCACGTCGATTATCGACCCCTTCACCGACGATGCCACGGTTATCCTGCGCTGCGACATCATCGAGCCGACAACAATGCAGGGCTATGAGCGTGATCCACGCAGCGTTGCCAAGCGCGCTGAAGAATACCTATCGTCAACTGGCCTGGGTGACACCGCGTTCTTCGGTCCCGAGCCCGAGTTCTTCGTATTTGATGACATCAAGTGGCACTCAGACATGAGCGGTGCGGGTTACAGCATCAACTCTGAAGAGGCAGCCTGGTCCTCCAACCACAACTACGACGATGGCAACACAGGTCACCGTCCCGGCGTCAAAGGCGGCTACTTCCCCGTGCCACCCGTCGATTCACTGCACGACATTCGCGCAGCAATGTGTGGCGCCATGGAGCAGATGGGTCTCGACGTTGAGGTTCACCACCACGAGGTGGGTACCGCTGGTCAGTGTGAGATCGGCATCCGATTCAACACATTGGTCCAGAAGGCGGATGAGGTACAGGTTCTGAAGTACTGCGTTCACAACGTCGCCCACGCCTACGGCAAAACAGCGACCTTTATGCCCAAGCCACTGGTAGGTGATAACGGCTCAGGCATGCACGTGCACCAGTCGATTTCAAAAGACGGCACCAACACTTTTGCCGGTGACGGCTATGCAGGTCTGTCCGATACTGCGCTTTACTACATTGGCGGGATCATCAAGCACGCGCGCGCGCTCAATGCTTTCACAAATGCCTCGACCAACAGCTACAAGCGTTTG
>CBFHHJ010000001.1:66668-72239 GCA_965655505.1 Luminiphilus sp. | reverse complement strand
CGATCCCAAATATCCTCGGCGGTTAATTTGACTCCCCGCGGCAGCAGGTTTCGCAATTCACAAAATTCGCGCATGGCCTCGAGCAAACCCGACCGCAATCCGTTGACGTGGGTGCCGCCCTGCGCCGTGGGAATGAGGTTGACGTAGGACTCGGCGGTCACATCGCCACCTTCGGGCAGCCACTGGATAGCCCAATCCACTGCTTCGGTTTCAGCTTTAAACGAACCCACGAACGGTGTTTCGGGTATCACCGGATAGTCGATGGTCGCATCTAACAGGTAATCGGCGATGCCATCCTCGTAATACCACTCGGTTTTCTCGTTCTTCTTTTCATCAAGCAGGGTCACCCGAAGCCCTGGGCACAGTACCGCCTTAGCGCGGAGCACATGGGTTAGCCGACTTAAGGAGAAATTGGCCGAATCAAAATATTGCGGATCGGGCATGAAATGGATGCCCGTGCCCGTATTGCGCTTACCGCAGGTCCCCGTGACCGTGAGTTCGGAAGCTTTCTCGCCGCCCTCGAATGCCATCTCATAGACATTGCCATCACGGCGAATGGTGATATTGAGGCGCTTCGACAGAGCGTTAACCACCGACACACCGACCCCGTGCAAACCGCCACTGAACTGGTAGTTTTTCGAGGAGAACTTGCCACCCGCGTGCAAGGTACACAGGATCACTTCAACGCCCGGCTTGTTCTGAACCGGGTGCATATCAACCGGCATGCCGCGTCCGTTGTCGACCACCCGAATACTGCCATCCGCATGAAGCGTGACATCAACCTGATCCGCATATCCCCCAAGGGCTTCGTCAACACTGTTGTCGATGACTTCCTGGGCTAAGTGATTGGGTCGTGTTGTATCGGTGTACATGCCAGGTCGCTTGCGTACCGGCTCAAGTCCTGTAAGGACCTCAATTGCATCTGCGTTGTATTGGCTCATCGGCGGTCTGCCGCTCTCCTTATGTGACGGATATAAAACTCTTAAATTGAGGGTCTACGTCTATCTGTTAACTATCTATACCAAGCTCACTCAAATGACGACAGCCTCTGACGAAAAGCTTTGGCGAAAACACCAGGCTAAGCCTTGGCAACCCGCTAGAGATAACCGTTCGAATCTAGATCGGCGGTAAACTGGCGGCCCTGAACTCGCTCAACTGCGGTGTCGATACTGCCATCCGGATGCAGTTCGAGCCAGCGATATCCCGGCGGTAGGTCATCAACCTTAAAATCCACCTGTTTGGGGGCAAACTGTATACAGGTCGATGGGGTCGTGAGGTATCGAATCCCATCGGTTATCTGATCACTGGCCTGATGGACGTGACCGGAAATCACGACCACGGACTGCTGACAGCGCGATACCTCCGCGAAAAACGCATCAGCATTGTCAACCCGCTGCGGATCCAGCCAGTCGCAACCTAGGGGAAATAGCGGGTGATGTAAGGCAACCAACAAATGTCTGCCGGTGGCGTTTGCATGATCCACCGCGTTTGCCAATGCAGAAATTTGTGTCGGCGCGAGGTGCCCACCCACCGCGTCGTCAATTTGGGAATTCAGCATCACGACACACCAATGGGGCGTCAGTAAGCGCCGGGTAAAGCGCTCGGGGGGCACATCGGCGCTACTGCAGCCATCATGATTGCCCGGCAGCCAGAAGCTCGGTGCCGAGAGCGGTGCCAGCGCCTGATCCAAGCGGTTGTAGGCGTTGCCGGACCCGTCGCCCGAAATATCGCCGGTAATTAGCAACGCATTGGGGGCCGGTTGATTCGTTTTTGCCAAAGCCACTACCGCGTCCAGCGAATCATCCGTATCGACATTGAGCAGGCGCCCGCCCGGTTCGCCCATTAAATGTGTGTCAGTGATTTGAAACAGTCGCAGAGACCCCGACACGTTGAGCGCGACCTCGCCATGTAATCGGCATTCCTGTGTCATTTGGCCCCCAAAAGGTTGGTCGCGGTTGGCTCTCGGCCTTCGGCGAGGCAAAACGACAGCAGCTCCGCAACGTAGCGATTTTGCTGCAGCTTCTCGTCGCGTTGGTACATGTTGTCGTTGGGGTACGCGTATCGGCCCTCAAGTCTGCCGTGCTTCTGAAAGCCAATCACCTCCAGCATCCGCGCGTCATGATAGGCCCGAATATCGAGCTGCAAACCCGATTTGGGCATCGCCAAAGGACTGATATGTCGAAGCCGAAACGTTGTTGTGTATCGGCTTCGCTCGGTCACATCCAGCACCACTTGGGCATCTCCCGCCAACAGTGTGCGCGCATTGCTGTTCTCGTAATCCGGAAACAATCTGAGCAGACGAGCGTAATTGCCCTCACACAAACTGTGCAGGTCAACCAAATCAACTCTGTATCGTGATGCAGTGCCGCAGCCGGAGAACCCCATTGGCCCACTCCTGTTTCATTGCCCCGAGTGTAACAATAGCGGCGTGTCCTTAGCAGGTGAAATTCGACCTCTATTTGAGGCATGATGAGGTGTTACACTTGTCGCACCACCAGCGCACGGAGAAAAGGAGTTCCCAATGACGCTTTCAGTCCACCGGCGAGTTTTGCGCGGCGCAGCCGCCCTCTGCCTATTATCCCTTACACAGCTCGCTCACTCAGAGTCGTTGCTCGATATCTACGAGATGGCACTCGAAAACGATGCTCAGCTCAAAGCGCAAGAAGCGCAGTATCTAGCGAACCTCGAGCAGGAAAATGTTGCGCTTTCAGCCCTCTTGCCGCAAATCAACGCGGGCTACGGTTACACAGACAGCGTCAACGAATCCACCAGCCAACAAATTCTGGGCTTCAACCCGGATGGCACACCGACGGTTGGCGAAGGCTTCAACGAGAGCGATACCGAAACAACGGGCTGGGACGCATCACTCACCCAACCACTTTTTGACCTGTCAGCTTGGTACAACCTGCAGTCGGGCCAAGAGTTCAGCAAGCAGGCGGAAGCCGAGTTCGCCGCGAACACTCAAAATCTGATTGTTCGTGTGGTTGAAGCCTATTTGGGGGTGCTGCGTGCACAGGACAACAAGGCAGCTGCCGACGCTCAGGAGCGCGCATTTGAGCGCCAGCTTGAACAGACCCAGCAACGCTTTGAAGTCGGCCTAATCGCCATTACTGACGTTTACGAGGCAGAAGCGGCTCGAGATCTCGCACAGGTAAGCCGCATTGTTGAAGAGAACAACGTGGCCGTCGCCCGAGAGCGATTGTCGGTGCTGACAGGGCAAACCCATGGCGAGCTATTTCCGCTGGGTGAAGAATTTGACGTTAAGCCGCCCGTTCCGAGCGACCGGGCAAGTTGGGTGGATTTCGCACTGGAGAACAACTACAACCTAGCTGCCGCCCGATACGCTGAAGAGGCTGCTCGGCAGGCCGCCAAAGCCAACAAAATGGAGCATGCCCCGACAGTCACTGCGTCGTATCAGTACAGCGACACCGAAACCAAAGGTTCACGATCAGCCATACCCGAACCCCTGTTCCTGGTGCAGCCCGAATCTGAGCAGACCCAAGAGGCCATTCAGGTTCGACTCGATGTTCCAATCTATAGCGGTGGCCGCATTAGCGCCAACCGCCGACGAAGTGCTCAAGAGTATATTGCCGCAAGGGAGAACCGCATCAATCTGTTGCGAACAACAGTCACCGAGGCGCGTTCACTGCATATGACCGTGATGTCCGATGTGGCCCGGGTCGCTGCACGCAAGCAATCTATTCGATCGTCACAAAGTGCCCTCGATGCAACCGAGGCTGGATACGATGTCGGTACACGGAACATTGTCGACGTCTTAAACGCCCAAAACTTGGTCTACTCTGCCCAACGGGACTACGCAAATAGCCGCTATGACTTCATCGTCAATAGCCTGAGACTAAAAGAGAATGCGGGTACGCTGTCACCAGACGATGTCGCTAGGTTAGATAGCTTTCTGGTTGCGCCCCCCGCACCAACTGCAACAGAGGCGGCAGAAGAAGCCCCCTAATCACAGAGCGCGTTCTTACAAAAACCAGCTTCGGCTGGTTTTTTTATCATTTAAACACTGGGTTAGCGGGCTAATCTCCTCTGCATTCTGCGGACCTGCAGATCAAATCGAATTGGCGATCCAGAGCGCCGCGGTTGGCCGCCAAGTAGTCAGCTGCCGCCTGCCCGATTTTATCTCGCAGCGCATCATCGCCGAGCAAGCGATTAAAACCAGCAAGCAGGCCCTCCGAGTCAACAACTGAAAGCACGGCATTGCAGCGAACCATGTCTCGATAGATGCCCTGGAAATTGAATGTGTGAGGACCCGTGATCACCGGAATCCCGAAGGCCGCGGCCTCCAAGGGATTGTGGCCGCCGTGCCTAATTAGACTGCCGCCGACAAAAACGACATCTGCCAGGCCCGTTGCTGCAGCTAGCTCGCCAAGTGTGTCCAAGACCAGCACCTGAGTAACGTCAGCCAGTGGAGTTGCCGCGGCTAAAGCGCTGCGTCGTGTCCATTTCAATCCGGTGCTGTCTAGAAGACCAGCCAACTCGGCCACGCGCTCAGGGTGTCGCGGCGCCAGAATCAACAAAAGCTGATTTTGAGTTTCAATGGATTGATATTGACTACTTTGCTGTGCAGCACCGGACTCGCCATAAGCGGATTCTTTGACGAGGCTGGCAAAGCTCTCCAATACCATCCTCTCTTCACCAGGATGCGTGCTGGCAGCAACCAGCACCTGCCGCTCTCGGGCAATTCCAACCGTCTCAGCAAATCGGTCACGCTGCCGCTCCAGATCAGCGACTGGTACATCGAACTTAATGCTCCCAGCCACGCTCAACCGTTCAATGGGGACACCCAGAGCGCGAAAGCGTCGAGCATCGGAGGTCTGCTGACAGGCGATGTGACTCAGCGAAGCAAGCACGGGCTTCGTGAGGGGCGCAACACGCCCATAGCCCCTAGCTGAGCGCGCTGAAAGACGGGCATTGATGAGTAGTGTTGATATCCCAAGTGCGCGACTGCGGAGAATGATCTGGGGCCAAATCTCCGTTTCGACCAAGACCACGAGACTGGGACGCCAATGATTCAAGAAGCGCCCCACGCTGCCCGGGGTATCAAACGGAACCCAACACTGATCAACGCGATCGCCAAACAATCGCTTGACCTGCTCAGCCCCGGTCGGGGTCGTCGAAGTAACCAACACCCGATAACGCGGACAATCCTCAAGAACCCGCGCGATTAGCGGGGCGATAGCAAGGGTTTCACCCACCGAGACTGCGTGTATCCAAATTCTTACTGCGCTGGGGGCCGAGACATCAGCCGGTGGTAAGGCTAGACCCAATCGCTGGGGGATACGATGGCGATACGCCGGGTTTTGACGTCCACGCCAGAGGAGTCGCAGCACCATAAACGGTACGGCGAGACGGATAAGGATCGCGTAAAGCGTCAACATGTGCGTTGTAATGCCACCAAGGACATTAGCACCCCGTATACTCACTTCAACTTATTGAGGAGCCTAACATGCCATTGCCACCCGGCCCCGATGTTCGCGGGTTTCTGCCAGACGACGAGGGCGAACACCTGTATCAAGCCGCTCGGGAAGCAGGCAGGCTAGGGCCGTTGTT
>CBFHHJ010000001.1:0-66658 GCA_965655505.1 Luminiphilus sp. | reverse complement strand
GTTGGCGACGGCTGCGAAAGAGCTGGATACGGTGGTGTTTGCGCTTGATCATCACCGTGGGTCTGAGGAACACCAAATCGGCGAGTTTTTTCACGATCCGGCGCTTGTCGATGACGACGGCCGCTTTGATTCATTGGGAGAATTTCGCCGCAACGTTGCCAACGCGGGCCTCGAGCCCTGGGTCATAGCGCTGGTAGCGGATAACCGCAGCGCGGCGCGATTCTGGCAACAGAACCTTGGATTAGTGTTCATTGATGGCGGACACAGTCTTGATACCGCATTGGCGGACTGGCGCAGCTTTGGTCAACGGGTAGTGCCTGGCGGCCTACTGGCAATCCACGATGTCTTTCCCGATCCGGCCGAAGGTGGTCAGGCGCCTTTTACGATCTGGCGCCATGCCATTGAATCGGGCTTGTACACCGAGCACTCAAGACAGGGAACGCTTCGCATTGTTCGCAGACTGGGGTAATCAGCCCTCGCGCGCACGACGCGTCTGAGCAGGAATAACTGCAGGTTGGCGCACCTCGGTAAATAACGATGCAGCAGCTGTATGCGCTGTTAAGGCATCCGCCGCCAACAGTATCGCGCCCGCGGTCCACGTGGGCTTTTCGTCGGGCCAGAGTAAATCCTCAACTAACTGATAGCCCGTCCACCAAGCGCCATCGGCTGCGCGCCACTGACTGAGCCAGCTGAAGACTTCCACCGCCCGGGGGCGATCCCCCGCAGCCAACAACGCCATCGTCAGCTCACAGGATTCGGCGACGGTAACCCAGGGCTCTTGAGTTTCGCACCGGCAACCTAGGCCGGGCTCTACGAATTCGTGCCAGCGGGCGCGAAGCCGATCGCCGGCCGCCTGCCCCTGAACGACGCCAGTCAGCACGGGATAAAACCAGTCCATTGAGTAGCGCGCCTTGCTCGCCCAGGTTCGGTCAAAGCGCTCTGGACGTTGCCGCAAAGCAACCCCCAAGCGCTCACGGGCAAGCCACCAGTGATCGCGCTCAATGCCGAGGCTCGATGCAATGTGGCAGGCGCATTCGAGGCTTTTAAATATCGAGCTGCAACCAGTAACCAGCGCATCTCCCATAGGCGCACCGGCGGCATCAACTGCCCAATCAATCTCGCCGTGTGCGCTTTGCAACGTGAGCACGAACTCTACTGCGCGATCAACCACCGGAAACAGCTCGGCTAAAAACCCTTTGTCCTCAGAAATCAGGTAGTGATGCCAGACACCCGTTGCGATGTAAGCGACATAATTGGATTCACGGCGATCCGCTTGCTCGGGTTCGCCAGAACGGTAGTTCCGCCACCAACTGCCGTCGGGCAGCTGGTTTGCCGCGAGCCAGCGATAAGCGCGCTCAGCAGCCGCAAACTCGCCAGCAATCGATAAACCCATTGCCGCTTCCGTGTGATCCCAGGGGTCCGAATGACCGTTTTCAAACCAAGGGATCTCTCCTTCCTTGGTCTGAACTCCCAAAATGAAGTCCACGGTGGGGCGCAAGAATTCTGCAGGAAACAACCCTTTACTGAGATACAGCCCCGTCAAACCGCTGCTTCCTGACGACTGTCCATTGCGTCTTCCTCGACTGGACGCTGTTCATCAGAAGGCTCGGCGTATGGCTCGGTAGGCTTATTGAAATACAGCACCACACTCTTTCCCATCCAGGGGTTAGTGAGCTTTTCGATCCAGCGCGTAATCGCCGGACGCTGCATCAGATCCCATACCAGCAATTTGTGATACGCGCCCACCAACCAATTATCTTCGCCAGAGCGCCAAAACAGGCAACGCAGCCACCAATAAGGCACGTGTAACGCGTGAGCACCGTGTTGGTGATAGCAGTTCAAACCGTAACGCGTGACCTCGCGACGTAAGTGCGTGCGATCAAAAATTCGGATATGCCCCCCCGGGGTCGTGCGATACCCCTCACTCAACTGCCAACACAGCCACTCGGGCCACGCCCGCGGCACGCTGATGGCAAGTTTTCCGCCGGGCTTAAGCACGCGCACCAACTCCTCGAGGACATTGAGATAATTGGGTATATGCTCGAGTACTTCGCTGCAGATGACTCGATCAAAGCTATGGTCGGGAAATGGCAGCCGAGTGGCATCGCCGCGCATAAACCGTACTGACCCTTCCGGATCGAAGACCTCCATATCGGCGATGCGGGTGTTTGCCGTAGCAAGGTCTTCATCAGACAAATCCAGTCCAACCACATCAACACCGGGCCGTAAATATGCGGCGAGGCTGTGCCGACCCTCACCGCAGCCCACGTCCAAGCAATTTTGACCTGAAACTAAAGGGAACCAACTAAAGTCGATGGTCAGCACGACAGCACCCGCTCGCGGTAGTACGCGAGCAATCGCGTCGCGCAGACGTCCCAGCAAAAATGCTGTTCTACTCGTTGACGGGCACGGCTGCCCAGCTCGGCCCGAGCGCCTTCATCGGTCAAAAGTTGCTCCAAGCTGTCCGCCAAAGCGCGGTCATCACCGGCGGGCACAATGAGCCCGCCGTCGCCCACGACCTCGGGCAGCGCACCGCCATCGGAAGACACCAGAGGGATACCGCAGGCCATCGCCTCAACTGCCGGAAGGCCAAACCCTTCGTATAGCGAGGGCACGACGGCGATCGTACTCTCGGCATACAGCTCGACCATTGTTTGATGATCGACATCGCTAACCCACCGAACCCGGTCTGTCAGATGGAGGTCATCAACCAATTTAAGGGTGTCTCCACCCGATTTTGGCTTGCCGATAAGCAGCAGCGTCAATTCAGGATGATGCTTGACCATACGCGCAGCGGCGCGCAGTAGTACCTGAAGCCCCTTCGTGGGGGTATCCGCTGACGCGGTTGCCATAATTTGTGCTGGTTTGCGCTCGATCTCGGGTATTGGCCTAAACAACGCCGCATCAACCCCGTTATGCAATACCTCAACGCGGGCGGGATCAACAGCGAAATCTGCCACGATATCGTGCTTAGACGCGCCCGAGACGGTAATAATATGGTCTAAGGATCGAGCAACCCGCTGCTGCATGCTCAGGAAACTATGCCAGCGCTGGACCAGCAGTTTGCGGTACCAGCGACTTTCAGCGGTCATCGCCAGACGCCGGTCGCGAGTGATTGGATGGTGAATCGTCGCGACCAGAGGAATACCGCTGCGCTGGATGTCCAAGATGCCATCCGCCAGGGTTTGATTGTCGTGCACCACATCAAACTCATGAAGTCGCGGCAGCAGCCAGTCACGCACCCGCTCTCCAAAGGTCCATGGCTCAACAAATCCACCGGTTAACTTGCTCACCCACTCGGCACGCGCAAGCGGGTCGCGAAGCAGCTGGTTCGGACCAACAGATCGTAATCCATGGGTATACAAGTCAAGGCTTGGTAGCTCAACTAGCGGAATACCTTCGTCTAAGTGGGGATAGGGAGGGCCAGAGATAACTGTCACGTCATGTCCAAGCTTTACCAGCGCACGGCTCAGGTATTTGAGATAAATACCCTGCCCACCCGAAAACGGGGCCGAACGATAACCCAGCAGCGCAATCCGCAGGGGCTGCGACGCCGTTAAAGGAACAAACTCCGCGGCAGCATTAGGCTGCCCGGGTGATGACGCGGGGGCGTTAATGGGCTTTCTCCAGACGAGCGGTAAGGCACAAGTTTACCAGCGCCCGATTGTGTGGCGCCATGACATCCTGACAACTATTGTTTGGCGGGCTACACTCATTCCTGCATCTCAAAGCAACCCAATGTCATGTCTGAACAGAAGCTCAAAGGAATTATCCTAGCCGGAGGATCAGGCACACGCCTGCACCCGCTTACAAGCACGGTCAGCAAACAGCTGATGCCCGTCTACGACAAACCCATGATCTACTACCCCCTAGCGACTTTGATGCTGTCGGGTATTCGCGATGTGTTGATTATCACCACGCCGCGAGATCAGGCTGCGTTCTCGGAGCTTTTGGGGGACGGCAGTCGATGGGGAATCAACATTGAGTACACCGTTCAGCCAAGCCCCGACGGGCTCGCTCAGGCATTCATTCTAGGGGCTGATTTCATTGGCTCCGACCCGGCGGCGCTGGTTCTTGGGGACAACATCTTCTACGGGGGCGGCCTGACTCAAAAGTTACGTAGTGCCGCCCAAAGAACCGAGGGCGCCTCAGTCTTTGCTTATTACGTGCAGGACCCCGAACGTTACGGGGTCGTAGAGTTTGATCGAGAAGGCAAAGCAATTGGCATCGAAGAGAAGCCCGAGCAACCCCGGTCGCAATATGCTGTTACCGGACTGTATTTTTACGACAATGATGTTGTAAACATAGCCCGCAATATCAAACCCTCTCCCCGAGGTGAGCTAGAGATCACCGACATCAACAAAGCCTACCTCGAACGAGGAGACTTGCGCGTTGAAGTCATGTCTCGAGGCACCGCCTGGCTCGATACGGGCACACACAATAGCTTGCTAGACGCCGGCAACTTTATTCGGGTAGTGGAGGAGCGCCAAGGGCTCAAAGTCGCGTGCCCCGAAGAAATTGCGTTTCGTATGCGCTACATAGATAGTGAGCAATTACTCAAGCTAGCAAAGCCGCTGACCAAAAGCGGATATGGCGTGTACCTAGAAAGCCTGCTTCGTGACGAGGGAGTGTACTGGGATGGATATTGAGCACACCCCGCTATCGGGTGTTGTCGTTCTTCGACCCAAAGTATTCGGGGACGAACGCGGCTTCTTTCTAGAGAGCTGGAACAAGCGCAGCTTCGCCGATGTCGGCATCACCGCCGATTTCGTGCAGGATAATCACAGTCGGTCACGGCAGGGGATTCTGCGCGGCCTACATTTTCAAACCGAGCATACCCAGGGCAAGCTCGTCCGCGTCACTGCAGGCGAAGTCTTCGACGTCGCCGTCGATCTGCGCGCCGATTCACCCACCTGTGGCCAATGGTTTGGCTGCACGCTTACCGCTGCGCGCAGCGAGATGCTGTGGGTACCCCCGGGATTCGCCCACGGCTTTTACGTGCTGAGCGAAAGTGCTGACTTTCTCTATAAATGCACGGATTACTACCACCCGCAAAGCGAGGTGAGTCTTGCTTGGGATGATCCTACGGTGGGTATTGATTGGCCGCTAATCGACAGCGCGGCGCCGGCACTCTCAGCCAAAGATGCTGAAGCCCGAGCTTGGGCAGACATTCCACTTTTCCGGTTTTAGAAGCGCCAAAAGCCTGACACTAACTCCAATCGCGACTGCCCAAACACACATCGTTTAGCGCCCGTGGTTGAACCCCGGCGCTCTTATCGACCCTTGAGCAAGGGCCGCCACCAAGCTTCATTGGCGAGATACCAATCAAGGGTTTTTGCGATACCGGTTTCGAAAGTTTCCGCTGGCGAAAAACCAAGCTCACACTCTATCTTGCTGGCATCGATAGCGTAGCGCCAATCGTGCCCCGCCCGATCCTCGACGTAAGTAATCAATGACTCGGCATTGCCGTTAACTGCCGGAGAGTCTGGGAATCGATTGGCTAATGTAGCGTCGCTGGCAAACAAGTCATTCATGAGCCTGCACAGCAGCTTAACGATATCAATATTTGCCCACTCGTTGTTTCCACCGACGTTGTAGGTTTCACCCACCGTGCCCGCAAGGACTACGCGCTCAATGCCCTGACAGTGGTCGCGGACGTAGAGCCAGTCACGAATATTGCTGCCATCGCCGTACACCGGCAAAGGCAGCCCATCGAGAATGTTGGTAAGGCACAGCGGGATGAGTTTTTCAGGAAAATGAAACGGCCCGTAGTTATTTGAGCAATTACTGGTGCTGACATCGAGACCGAATGTGTGGTGGTACGCCCGCACGAGGTGATCACTGCCCGCCTTACTGGCCGAATACGGTGAGTTCGGCTCGTAACGCAAATCCTCAGTAAACGCTGGCGCGTCCGGACTCAGGGAGCCAAAAACCTCGTCGGTGGATACGTGATGGAATCGATGAGGCTTGCCAGAACCCGATAGCCAGGCCTCGCGAGCCGCCGCTAACAGCGTGTGCGTGCCAACAACGTTGGTTTGAATAAACGCATCGGGACCGGTGATTGATCGATCCACGTGACTCTCCGCCGCAAAATGCACGATGGTGTCGACATGATGATCGGCAATCGCCTTGGCAACAGTCGCGCTATCGCAAATGTCCCCGTGCACAAATACCAACTGCTCGGCAGCCTCGAGGGGCGCTAAACTGGCTCGGTTGCCCGCATAGGTCAGGGCGTCAAACCCGACCAAGGTATCCTGCGGATGCTGCTCTGCCCAGTGATACATGAAGTTAGCACCAATGAAGCCGGCGGCACCGGTAACCAGAACAGAGCGCGTCATAGTATGTTCCTGTAAGTCATTGGCCTGTCATTGACCGATTTATTGACCTAGATGTTGATCTAGCTATTGTGTATCAGCCTGTCGACTTTAAATCGATGAGCATCGCTCGCAACTCACTACGCCAGTCATTTCCCGTCGAGCCAATCAACTCTCGGGTGGTCGTTTTATCGAGGACGCTGTAAGCAGGACGTGCCGCCGGCGTCGGGTAGCCAGCCGCTGGAATCGGGCTCACCTGAGCAGCTCGGTCTAACAAACCCAGTTCAAGTCCTAACTCACGAATTGCGCAGGCAAAGTCGTACCAACTGCATGCACCGGCATCGCTCCAGTGATAGACGCCAATAGCCTGCGGGTGGCCGAGCAGTGACCAGCAGGTCGAAGCCAGCGTCCTCGCCCAGGTTGGCGTACCCACTTGATCTTCCACTACCGACAACGCGTCCCGCTCGGCCATTAAGCGCAGCATCGTTTTAACGAAATTGCCCCCATGCCGGGAGTACACCCAGCCCGTTCGCAGCACCAGCGCATCGGCACCACTCGCCAGCACTGCCTGCTCGCCTTCTAACTTGCTGGCACCGTAAACCCCCAAAGGGTTGGGATTGTCATGGGGCAGATAGGGGCTGCCCTTGGTACCGTCAAAAACAAAGTCCGTCGACACGTGAAGAAAATGCAAACCGCGAGCCGCACAGGCCCGCGCGAGATAATCAGGCGCGGCTGCATTGATTTGACGTGCACCTTCTTGGTCGGTCTCAGCTTTATCAACCGCCGTATACGCCGCAGCATTGATGATCGCGCGCACCGGGGATGCGTCGAGTACCCGCTCGATGGCCCCGGGATCGCTGATATCGAGAACATCCCGACCATGGGCGACGACCTGAACACCAGCGGGGCAGGTCAGCTGCAGTTCTGAACCCAGTTGACCGCCCGCGCCACAGATTAAAACCTGCGCGGGCATAGAACCAGGCGCCGCGAGGGTTGATGAAGGCATTACAGTCTCGCTTCTACCCAGTCAGCGTAACTGGCAATAATTTCTTCCCCCTCAGGTTCATTAAATATTTCATGAAACAAGCCCGGTAGAATTTTGGTGGTCAAATCCTCGGAGCTCACCGCCGCCGAAAACTGCTCAGAACCCGCGGGCGCTGCCATGATATCGGCACCCCCATGCATGATGAGAAGCGGCAATGTTATCGACGACGCCTCGGCCATCACTTTGGCCATTGTGTCAAAGAGTGCGATGCCCAATGCCGCGGTGATCTTACCGTGGTGCACCAAGGGGTCAGCGTTGTAGGCAGCCACCACCTTCGGGTCGCGACTAACGCCGCTGGAGTCCAGTGCAATCATCCCGGATTTCGGTGCGACGGTGGCCAACAGCCTGCCAATTAGCATCACGACCGCCGAGGGGGGCTGTTCGGCGGCAAATGCAGGGCCGCTCAACATCGCTCCTGCGTATTGGTCTTGATCTTCCAGTAACAGTCGACCCGTTATTAAGCCACCCATGCTATGGCCAAGAATAAAACAGGGGGCACTTGGATAAATCTCTTTAATGAGGCTGCGACACTCCCGCACGCCCACCAGATAGTCATCAAACTGCTCAACAAATACCCGTGTGCCCGGGGACTCGCCGTGACCGAGATGGTCGGGCGCAATCACAGCAAAACCCCGCGCCGTAAGTAACTCGGCTACTCGCTGGTATCGGCCGCTGTGCTCGCCCAACCCGTGAACCAGCAACACAGCT
The DNA here is from genome assembly GCA_965655505.1 of Luminiphilus sp. GTDB lineage: Bacteria > Pseudomonadota > Gammaproteobacteria > Pseudomonadales > Halieaceae > Luminiphilus. The sequence continues at coordinate 58,591 of CBFHHJ010000001.1, read as the reverse complement.
GCCCTGGGCTGGCCCTCGGGTCGCCAATGGCGAAAGCAGATACCCGACGCAGTTGTCTCCATAGTCACTGATTCCTGATTAACGGGATTTATCGTTCACCGGCGTAAGCCAGCCTGCATAGCGCGGATCTTTGCCGCGCACCGCATCAAAATACACCTGCTGAAGTCGCTCGGTGACCGGACCACGACGGCCTTCACCGATCTTTCGGCCGTCGAGTTCTCGAATAGGAACAACCTCAGCAGCGGTGCCCGTGAAGAACGCCTCATCGGCGATATAAACCTCATCACGGGTGATACGTCGCTCCTTGATGGTGAATCCCTCGTCTGCAGCTATCTGGAACAGACTCGATCGAGTGATTCCATCGAGGCACGAAGTGAGATCGGGGGTGTAAATCACGCCATCGCGCAGCATAAAGAAGTTCTCGCCGCTGCCCTCGGCAACATAACCCTCGTTATCAAGCATCAACGCCTCTTCGCAGCCGCTCTCGAGGGCCTCCCGCAAGGCAAGAATCGAGTTTATGTAATTACCATTAGCTTTGGCTTTACACATAGTGATGTTGACATGGTGCCGCGTATAGCTGGAGGTGCGAACTTTAATGCCACGATCACGAGCCTCCGGATCCATATAGGAAGGCCAGGACCAGCCAGCAACCATGACATGGGTTTTCAAATTGTCCGCACGCAGCCCCATGCCTTCGGAACCCAAAAAGCACATGGGCCGCAAGTAGCCCTCCTCGAGTTCGTTGATGCGGATAATTTCACGTTGAGCAGCATTGAGTGTTTGCTTATCAAACGGCATGTCCATCTGCAGGATATGGGCTGAGCGAAACAATCGGTCAGTGTGCTCTTTGAGCCGGAAAATACAGGGGCCTCGATCCGGCGTCATATAAGCGCGAACGCCTTCGAACACCCCAAGCCCATAATGAAAGGTGTGTGTGAGCACGTGGACCTTGGCCTCCTGCCACGGCACGAGTTCACCATCAATCCAGATTTGACCGTTCAGTTTGGACAGGTCCATTCGTTTTTCCTCTTATCGTTTATCGTGCTACGCGCCTACGACGGTAACTCGTCGGTTATTCCCGGAAGCAAACGCTCCCTGACGGCAATCACATGCTTCAAATGTTGCTCAAAATCGGCTATCCGACCCACAGCTTGTTCACCCTGCAACGCTGTCGTATGGACAGCCGAGCGATATGCAAGATAAGCATCTACCAAACCGCTGGCATCCTGTTCGGGCAATACAGCATTTTGCTGGAGCGATTCGATAATTCGAACCACATCAGACCACTCGGTCAAAGCAGGGATCGTTCGAGCGTGTTCTAGAACAAGGTATTGCACCACAAATTCGATATCGACAATACCACCAGGATCACGTTTCAAGTCGAAGCAGCCGCGAGGCACGTCTATTTTTTGAGTTCCGGCCTTGAGCATGCGCCTACGCATCGACACAACGTCCTCAATGAGCGTGGTGGAGTCTCTTGCCAAACACAACACCTCTTTACGAAGCTCAGAGAGTGTTCTCGTGAGATGACTATCCCCTGCAAGCGCTCGAGTGCGCACCAACGCCTGATGCTCCCAGGTCCACGCCGACTCAAGCTGATACTTGCGTAAACCCGTCACCGAGACCGCTACCAGCCCTGAATCTCCGTGAGGACGCAGCCGAAGATCCACCTCATACAGCCGGCCCGCGGCCATTTTGGTGGACAGAACATGGGTCACTCGCTGGGCTAGGCGGGTAAAAAAGCGCACGTTATCAATCGGACGCGGACCATCGGTCTCACCTTCATCCCCCTCATAGACAAATACCAGATCCAAATCAGAGCCGTAGCTGAGCTCAATACCACCTAACTTTCCGTAGCCGAGAACGGCAAAACCGGTCCGCTCGCCCTGGGGCTGGCCGTGACGCTTAACCAATTCGGCCCGCGCTACATGAATGGCTTGCTCTACAATGACCTCGGCGAGAAAAGTGAGGTAATCGCTGACCTTCATCAGGGGTAGATGATCGGTCAACTCACTGGCGGCAACGCGCAAAACAACACTATCTTTTATGCGCCCCAAGGCCAGCATCTGCGCCTCCAAATCCTCCTCGGGCACGCGCAAAAGCTGCTGACGAACCAGGGACTGGATGGCGCTCCGATCGGGGACCGACGTCAACCGCTCAACATCCAACAACTCGTCGAGCAGATCGGGTCGCTTTGCCAACCGATCTGCAATCCATGGGCTCTTAGCGGCTAGCAAAACCAGCTGGGCCAAGGCCTGAGGGTTTTCCTCGAGTAGAACCAGATACGCGCTGCGTCGTGAAACTGCCTCTACAAACGGCAGGAGGCGCTCCAATACACGCCCTGGCGCTGAACTCTGCGCTGCTGCCTCGCACAGCCGCGGCAAAAAACGTTCAACGCGCTGGCGACTATCGCCCTGCAAAACCTGAAAGCGAGCACTCGACAGGTAGCGCTCGATCAATCCCCAGCTGTCTGAGGGACTATCGAAATTAAGTTCCGTGAGGCTAGCCAATCCCAGCGTGGCAAACTGCAGCGTGTCTTCATTACTGATCGAGTGCTGCGCAGGGGCAATGAGCTCAGCAAAATGACGCGCCACCGCATCTCGGTGACGGTTGAGAACTTCAACAAGGGCGGACCAATTTGGCAGCCCCATGATTGTGGCAACGCGCTCACGGCTGAGTGGCTCAACTGGCAGGGTCTGGGTTTGACGATCTTCCATGCCCTGCAGCGCGTGCTCGCAGTCGCGCAGCCAGCGGTAAGCACTGATGAGCTCATCGACCACGTCGCTGGGGAGCAGCTGGGCCGTCCGAATCGATTCCAACGCCGGTTCTAAGCCGCGCAACTGTAGAGTTCGATCTCGGCCGCCATGAATCAACTGAAGACACTGGGCGATGAACTCGATTTCTCGAATACCGCCCTCACCCTTTTTTATGTTGTCCGATAAACCCTGACGGCGGATTTCCGCCAGAATCATCGCCTTCATATCACGCAGGCTTTCGATCACGCCAAAGTCGGTATAGCGCCTAAATACAAAGGCTTGAATCATCTCATTGAGCGGCGCCACAGCGTCTGGATGTCCGGTGATTGGCCGTGCCTTCATCAGGGCGTAACGCTCCCACTCCCTGCCCTGCTCCTGGTAGTAAAGCTCGAGGGCGTCAAAGCTCGATACCAATGCGCCACTATCGCCGTAGGGCCGCAGGCGCATATCGACCCGAAACACGAATCCGTTGGCAGTGACCGTATCGAGGAAGCGAATCACCCCCTGCCCAAGCTTGATGAAGTACTCCTGATTAGAGACTGAGGTTCGACCACCCTCTGTTTGACCTGCCTCGGGATACGTAAAGATCAGATCAATATCTGACGACAGGTTGAGCTCTTCACCGCCGAGCTTTCCCATGCCAAGCACAATCAATTCTTGAACACTGCCCGTATCGCGACCCACGGGATGTCCGAAGCGAGGCGTCAGGCCTTGACCCGCCCACTCGACCGCAGCTTCGATCGTAGTATCAGCGAGCCGGGAAACGTCTGCAACGGTGGCGGCTAAATTGGCACTGCCCGAAAAATCGCGCCAGACGATTCGCAACATTTCTCGGCTGCGAAAGCGGCGCAAAGCGGCCATAAACCCGGCTTCGTCATCGGCCCCTGCGGTAAACAAGGCAAGTGCTCTGCGCCAGTCATCATGGCTCCAGCTTCGGTCTTCAAGCCAATCCGTCGCAACGTTGTCCGCAACCCAGTCGGCATTTTGCGCCAGCTGCTCGACGAAGAAGGGACTAACGGCCATCAGGCGCTCGACCTCATCAAGCCGCCCGCTTCCTTTTAGGCGTGCGCGCAGATGTCGAAAGTTATCATCGCCCGCGAGTACCGCTACTCGGTCCCACGCTGCGGGCAAACAATCCGCCAAAGATTGCGTCAGTGACACAGATCACCCGACTCGCGCGACCAGTCGCTAATCCTCAAGCGCAGGCGCAACACGCAATACTTCTTCTACAGTGGTTTCGCCACCCACAACTTTCTCGGCGCCCGCCAACCGCAAAGGCGTCATACCGCCGGTAACAGCAGCCTGACGGAGCTCACTGGTCGAGTGCGCGTCAACAATATGTGCCTGTAATGCCGGATCGGACACGAGCACCTCATAAATACCTTCGCGTCCGCGATAACCGGTATCTCGGCACTGTTTACATCCCACCGGGCGATAGAGCTGATCGGGACAGCTGGGGCCCCGCTCGCCGACCAACGCCTGCCAAGCCACCGGATCGGCGGGCTCGAGTCGCTTACATCCGTTGCACAAGGTCCGAACCAGGCGCTGCGACATCACACCGCGCACGGTGGCGCGAATCAAAAATGCTGGCACTCCAAGCTCACTCAGTCGCGAAATGGCGCCGGGGGAGTCGTTGGTATGGAGGGTACTCAGGACCAAGTGTCCGGTAAGTGCCGCCTGAATAGCCATGTGTGCAGTCTCCAGATCACGGATCTCACCCACCATGATGATATCAGGATCTTGGCGCATGAGCGCCCGCACGCCCGAGGCAAAATCCAAGTTTATCTGGTGGTTGACCTGCATCTGGTTAAACGACGACTCCACCATTTCGATGGGATCCTCGATGGTGCAGACATTTACCTCATCAGTGGCGAGGCGCCGTAAGGTGGAATACAAAGTTGTTGTCTTGCCTGAACCCGTGGGCCCAGTCACCAACACAATGCCCGTTCCCTGACCAATCATTGCCTCCCAACGACTGTAGTCATCCCCGCGCAGGCCAAGCTCGTCAAAACCCTTGAGCAACACGTCGGGGTCAAATATTCGCATGACCAGTTTTTCGCCAAAGGCCGTGGGCAGTGTCGACAGACGCAGCTCGACTTCATTGCCCTCGGGTGTCCGCGTCTTGAGGCGGCCGTCCTGCGGACGCCGCTTTTCGGCCACGTCCAGTCGCGCCAGAATCTTGAACCGACTCGTGACCGCTGCGGCGACCGCCGCTGGCAATTCGTAAACTTTGTGTAGAACGCCGTCGATCCGCAGACGCACATTGCCCACGTCGCGGCGGGGCTCGATGTGAATATCACTCGCCCGCTGCTCGAACGCATACTGCAACAGCCAGTCCACGACACTGACAACGTGCTGGTCATTGGCGTCGGGCTCTCCTTTGCTACCGAGTTCAAGCATCGCCTCAAGATTGACCACCTTGCCCTGACCATCCGAGGATCGGGACCGCGCGCCTTGTACTGACCTCGCCATGGTGTAGAACTCTTTGGTGTGTCGCACAATATCGCGGGGGTCAGCGAGCACCCGCTTTATTGGCCGGCGCACAACGTGCTCCAGGTCGGTCTCCCAACGGGTTATCCAAGGGTCCGCGCTGGCGATGGTCACCGACTCTTTATCGACCGCAACCGCCAAAATTTGATGCCGCTGGGCAAAGGCCTGGGACATGACCTCGGCAACCGCAGCGACGTCTATCTTGAGCGGATCGATGTCGGCAACTGACTGGCCTGTCTCTTCAGACAGAAACCCCAGCAGCGCGGGCATGTCCAGCAACAACCCAGGGTTGGCCAGATCACTCAATTTTTGCTCGGCAAGAAAAACCAAGGGGTGTAGCGCGGTGTAATTATGGGAACGCAGGCGTGTCAGGTTCTTCACCGACAAACGCCCTGCGCGATGAAGTCCCTCGGCGAGTGAGGCGACATCGAGGCGCGTTTCGGGCGGCAGCTGAATGTTTTTTTCCATGGGGTGAGTTTACGCGCAGATACGGCGCTATCACAGCCGCAAAATATCTTACGCCGATGACGTGCAGCTCGCTCTTTGGTCGCATTATTAGGATATTCCCCGCGACCACTTGAGCGCGTATAGTTTGGCGCTCGAAACTAAATATAAGCATCGGATTTCCCATGGATATCATCTCGAGCCACGGCACAGTGCTGCTGGGACTCGTCGCCATTTTCGGCTTTTATATGGCTTGGGGCATTGGTGCCAATGACGTCGCCAATGCCATGGGGACCTCTGTGGGCGCCCGCGCCCTGACGCTTCGCCAGGCGATCTTAATCGCGGTGGTTTTCGAATTTATGGGGGCTTTCCTCGCCGGCGGCGAAGTCACCTCGACAATTCGCAAAGGCATCATTGATCCCGCAGTTTTTACCGATATCCCCGAGCAATTTGTTTACGGAATGACCGCAGCCCTATTGGCCGCGGCGACTTGGCTGATGATCGCCAGCATGCGCGGCTGGCCGGTCTCCACGACTCACTCGATTGTCGGCGCCATTGTTGGCTTTAGCAGCGTTGCCATCTCGGTTGACGCAGTCAACTGGGTCAAAGTGGGTTCAATCGCGGCCAGCTGGGTTGTCTCACCTGTTCTCGCAGGCGGACTGTCCTTTCTTCTATTCACCAGCGTTCAGAAGCTCATTCTTGATCACGACAATGCAACCGAGCGCGCTATCCGCCTGATCCCCGCATACATGTGGATTGTTGGTTTTATGATTTCAATGGTGACCCTGCTCAAGGGTCTCAAGCACGTGGGCGCCGAGGTTAATTTGGGCACTGGTTCGCAGTTTGTTGATGCTGCGCTGCTCTCGACCATTGCCGGACTATTGGTCGCAGCACTCGGGGCTGTGCTGTTGCGGCGCTTGGCGGGCCGACGGGGTGATGTAGGGCTTGAAAAGGTTTTTGGCGTGCTTATGATCTTCACCGCCTGTTCGATGGCGTTTGCCCACGGCTCGAACGATGTGGCCAATGCCGTGGGACCCCTTGCCGCGGTCGTTCAAACACTGCGATCTGGTGGCGAAATTGCTGCTCAGTCGGCGATGCCCGGGTGGATTCTATTGATTGGTGCTGCAGGTATTGTCGTTGGGCTCGCCACGTTTGGCTGGCGGGTAATGAAAACTATTGGTCAGAAGATTACCGAGCTAACCCCCAGTCGTGGTTTTGCTGCCGAACTGGGCGCAGCCGGTACCGTGGTACTCGCCTCCGGCACCGGTCTGCCGATTTCGACGACGCATACGCTGGTCGGCGCCGTCCTTGGAGTTGGCCTCGCGCGGGGCATTAATGCAGTCAATTTAGGTGTCGTGCGGCTGGTTGTTGTCTCGTGGGTCGTGACCCTACCCGTCGCTGCTGTACTCGCAGTGGTATTCTTCTACCTACTGCAGGGCATTTTTGGCTAGGCTGTTAGCTCCGCAAGAGGAATCGCCATGCCGACAATCGAACAAACCGTTACCCGCCAGATCAGTGAACTGGTTGCGTTGCCCTCGGTTAGCTCTACTGATCCCAGCTGGGATAGCAGTAACCGGCGAGTCATTGAACGGCTAGCTGAATTCGCTGAAGCTCAGGGTTTTGCGACCGAAATCCTGCCGTTGCCCGGCAGTGACAAAGCAAATTTGATCGCAAGGTTGGGGCCCGAGAAACCGCTTCCTGAATCGGGAGATCAAGCTCACGAACAGCCCAGTGGCGGCCTAGTACTCTCAGGACACACGGATACCGTGCCCTTTGATGAGGGGCGCTGGACCAGTGATCCGCTGAGCCTCACAGAACGCGATGGCAAGCTATTCGGCTTGGGCAGCGCCGATATGAAGGGGTTTTTTGCCCTAGCAATTGCTGCAGCAAGTCGAATCGATCCGTCGGCACTGCGAGCGCCTCTCTATATCCTCGCCACCGCTGACGAAGAAAGCTCAATGAACGGAGCCCGCGCCCTTGAAAGCACCGCTCTAGCGGGCGCCGAGGCGGTCATCATTGGCGAACCCACGTCCCTGCGCCCGGTACGCCTTCACAAAGGCATCATGATGCAGGCCATTCAATTGCGTGGCCAAAGCGGCCATTCTTCCAACCCAGCACTTGGGAATAACGCAATTGAAGGAGTGCCTCGGCTACTCCAGCTGCTCGATGAGCTGCGAACCGAACTCGCTGCCCGCTATCACTGTGCGCTTCTACAAATACCTGCGCCGACTCTTAACTTCGGCTGCCTACACGGGGGCGATAGCCCCAATCGCATCTGTGGTGCGGTAGAGCTGCACTTTGATGTGCGCATGGTGCCCGGTCTGGATTTCTCGGTTGTCGAAGCATCGTTGCAACGCTGTATTGAGCTGCTTGCCGCCGAGCGAGGTCTCGATGTGAGCATGCGCCGCTTGGTTCAGCCAATTGACGCCTTTGAAGAATCCGCCGATGCAAAACTCGTCAAAGTCGTCGAAGCCGTAACCGGAGTGCCCGCTGAAGCAGTCAATTACGCCACTGAGGCACCCTTTTTGCAGCGACTCGGTCTTGAAACCATTGTCCTCGGCCCAGGGTCCATCGACTGCGCCCATCAACCCGACGAGCACCTCGCCCTCGACCAGCTCACTCCAGCGCTGACAATTCTGGAGCAAACGATCGGACATTATTGTTGCCGGCCTCAGTGAAATCCAAACAATTGCGCAGACCCGAACCGCGAGTTTCCGGTAGGCTTCACTAAATCGCCATTGGGTTTGAGCGCCGTGACCATCCAGACCAACACCATTGAGTGGTTCCGACACACGGGACCCTATATCCGAAGCCACAAAGGAAAAACTTTTGTGGTGTATCTGGGCAGTGGTGCGCTCGAAGGCCCCGAAGCTGGCAACCTGATTCACGATCTTGCGCTGATTCACCTTCTGGGTATCCGATTAGTGCTGGTGCACGGCACTCGCAACGCCATTGAAACGGCGCTGTTGGAACGGGGAATCACAAGCCACCTTCACCGCGGTGTGCGTGTCACTGATCCTTCGGTGCTCGGAATTGTGCGGGACATCACCGCCGCTCAGCGGCTAAATCTGGAGAGCCGCCTGTCTATGGGGCTTCCCGATTCCCCCATGCGCGGCGCACGGCTGCGGGTGATAAGTGGCAACTTTGTCACTGCACGGCCCCTAGGTGTCGTCGACGGCGTGGATTTTCAATTTACTGGCGCAGTAAGGCGCCTGGATGCCGCGGGAATCGCTACTGCTCTCGATAATCAAGCAATCGTCCTGCTATCGCCCTTGGGCTTCTCTCCGACTGGTGAGGTGTTTAACCTGAGCTCTGATGAGCTGGCCACAACGGCGGCCATTGCAACCGGTGCAGACAAGCTCATCATCATGGACGCTAACGACGGACTCAACGACAGCGACGGTAATTTGGTTGCCCAGTGCACGATTGAGCAGGCACAGGGCTTGCCAGTCTCCGATGAAATTCAGGCGGCCCATCGAGATGCGGCATGTCGGGCCTGTACTCAAGGGGTGGCGCGCGCGCACCTAATCAATTACCACCGCAACGGAGCGCTCATCGAAGAGCTCTTCACCCACGACGGTACTGGGACGCTGATCAGTCAGGATGATTTTGAACGAGCCCGCCCAGCATCCATCGATGACATCCCTGGGGTTTTGGACTTGGTTACCCCTTTAGAGGAGCAGGGCGTTCTAGTTCGACGTTCAAGGGAGCTACTTGAGCAGGAAATCAGTAATTTCCGAGTGCTAGAGCGCGACGGTCGTATCATTGCCTGCGCGGCGCTCTATCCGTTTAGTGAGTCACAAATGGCCGAGGTCGCCTGCATTGCAACCCACAGCGACTATCGAGGCGCTGGGCGGGGCGAGCACCTGCTGCGTATTATCGAGCAGCAGGCGAAAGATCAGGGTGTTACGCAGCTTTTTGTGCTCACTACCCAAACCACTCACTGGTTTAGAGAACAGGGTTTTACTGAAGCAGATCTTGAGGCGTTGCCCGAGTCACGGAAACAGCTTTATAACTTACAGCGCAATTCAAAAGTCTTACTTAAATCGATCCACTAGCACCATTAAAAAGCTCTGGTAGACTCGTCCCCCGTCTGAAATAGAGGCCTTTCACCATGCCCCAATACCGCTCCCGAACTTCGACCGCTGGTCGCAATATGGCAGGCGCTCGCGCGCTTTGGCGAGCCACCGGCATGAAGGATGGCGATTTCGAAAAGCCGATCATTGCAGTCGTGAACTCCTTCACCCAATTCGTCCCCGGACATGTACACCTCAAGGACCTCGGGCAGTTGGTTGCACGGGAGATTGAATCCGCCGGCGGTGTCGCTAAGGAATTCAACACCATTGCTGTCGACGATGGCATCGCGATGGGACACGACGGCATGCTGTACAGCCTGCCCTCAAGAGATGTGATTACCGATTCTGTCGAATACATGGTTAACGCACACTGCGCTGATGCGATGGTGTGCATCTCCAACTGTGACAAGATCACACCGGGAATGCTCAACGCCGCCATGCGCCTCAACATTCCGGTCGTGTTTGTATCCGGGGGACCCATGGAAGCGGGCAAAACCGCACTGTCAGAACACAAACTCGATTTGGTCGATGCCATGGTCATCGCCGCAGACAGCAGCGTTGACGACGAAACCGTCGATGCTTACGAGCGCTCTGCCTGCCCCACCTGCGGATCATGTTCTGGGATGTTCACGGCTAACAGTATGAACTGCTTGACGGAGGCGCTCGGACTCAGCTTGCCCGGCAACGGCTCGCTTTTGGCCACCCACGCCGATCGAGAACAGCTTTTTCGACGGGCAGGTCGACTTGTCGTTTCGCTAGCGCGCCGCTGGTATGAGCAGGATGACGATTCCGCTCTGCCGCGTACTATTGCGAATCGTGCGGCCTTTGAGAATGCCATGTGTCTCGATATTGCCATGGGCGGCTCAACCAACACCATTTTGCACCTGCTCGCGGCAGCGCAGGAGGCCGAGCTCGATTTTGGTCTTCAGGAAATTGACGTGTTAAGCCGGCGCGTACCACAGCTCTGTAAGGTGGCGCCGAGTACCCAGAAATACCACATGGAAGACGTTCACCGTGCTGGGGGCGTTATGGCAATCCTCGGGGAGCTGGCTCGCGGCGGTCTGCTTAACACAGAAACCTACACCGTTCATTCGCAAACAATGGGCGAAGCACTGGCCAACTGGGACATCGCTGTCAGTGAAGATGCGGCAGTAAAGGAAATGTACTCGGCGGGTCCTGCGGGAATTCCAACCCAGACCGCCTTTAGTCAGGCAACACGGTGGCCCAGTCTCGATCTTGATCGCAGCGGTGGCTGTATTCGTGATGTCGCCAATGCCTACTCGCAAGAAGGTGGACTCGCAGTACTCTTTGGCAACATCGCAGAGAACGGCTGTGTTGTGAAAACTGCCGGCGTTGATGACAGTATTTTGGTGTTCTCAGGTCCCGCTCACGTCTGTGAGAGTCAGGAGGCTGCTGTTGCCGATATTTTGGAAGATCGGGTTAGAGCAGGTGACGTGGTTATTGTGCGTTACGAGGGGCCTCGCGGCGGACCCGGCATGCAGGAGATGCTATACCCGACGAGTTATTTAAAGTCGAAAGGCCTCGGTGCCGCCTGCGCGCTAGTCACTGACGGGCGTTTTTCTGGCGGAACGTCGGGCCTATCCATCGGGCATGCATCACCCGAGGCGGCAGCAGGCGGCGCAATCGGTCTCGTCGAACAAGGGGATACTATCGAAATCGATATTCCTAACCGGCGAATTGACGTGAAGATCAGCCCGGAGGAAATGGCCGCGCGTCGCACGGCAATGGACAACAGCGAAAAACCGTGGCAACCGAAAAACGAACGGCCAAGGAAAGTTACTCCAGCGCTGAAGGTCTACGCAAAAATGGTCACGAGCGCCGACAAAGGAGCAGTGAGAGATTTATCTCTGCTGGACTAACGCACAGCTTATTCGGCTAAAACAGGGCCTATTGGGCTAAAACAGCGTCTAGTCGACGAGCTCGTCATTCATCAACCGGTTCGGCCCGGTGGGTTTCAGCCAGCGGCTGCGGGCTCACGGGGCCCGTCGTCAACTTCCGCAGCAAGCGAGATAAAGTCGTCGATATAGTCATTGATTGAACGACGCAGCCGGCGATCTTGAACGTCAGTTCGCGCATTAAGAACTGCTCTAAAAATGGCCCAAGACTGCTGGGTGTTGTGGGTATAACCCGTGGTGTAGGCAAGACTTCTGCGGTCAGCCCGCTGATCAACCGCTGCTCGAACCTGAGCGGGCCAGTCCGGGTCATCTCGCTCGATGATTGCCGCCAAGGTCTCTATCCACTGTGCACGGTCTTCTAACCAGAGCGTATCAATGCGAATAAATTCACTACTGTAGTCACTGATGACAGCTTTTTGCTCTGGCGTTAATCGACCGATGTAGTCGCTAAAATTATCCTCGAACCGCTCGATGATTGCTTCGTAATACGCTTCATCAGTTCTCTCTAGCCACTCCTCTCCCAACTCAACTTGCCGCTCTTGCAGAGCCGCAACAAAGTCGACCCGCTGCTCATGATCGAGGTCTGCGCCAAACGCCAGCATGGTATCGAGTGCGCGGTTCTGAATACGGCTCGCCGCAGCCTCCAACTGATCAGAGATCGCCTGCGTATCCCTCTCGGTTAATGGCTGGTCTAACCGCGCCTCGAAATCCGATAGAAGCTCGACGTAACGGGGCAATTCCTCGCGCTGGTGCCAAGCGATAAGTGCGTCGATCTCGTCATCAAAGGCGCTGGACTGGGCTCGGGTGAAGTCGATGTAATCATCGACATACCACGCGATAAGCGTATCGAGTTGATGATAAAAAAACGTTGTACTCGAACAGGCAGCTAAGAGAACAGAAGCCAACAGGGTGACAAGCAGCTTAGCGCCAGATCGGTACATTGCCTCTAGTGAGCGCATCGATATCGGCTTCAGAAGCATCAACTTCGACACGGTTACGGCCCTTCTCTTTGGCGGAGTACATCGCCGCGTCCGCCTTAGCGAGCCAATCCTCGGCAGATTCCGCCTTAGTAACATCACAAACCCCTATGCTGACGGTGACGGTCTGGCCTGGCAGTGCCTCCAGTCCCTCAATCCCAATCCGCAGCTCATCGGCGATTTTTGCGGCCGTGGTGCTGCCCACCTCACTCAGGATCACTAAAAACTCTTCACCGCCGAGGCGGTACAGCATATCTACGCCGCGAATCCGATCTTCGATCAGCGCAACCATGGCCCGAAGCACCTTGTCGCCCTGGCTGTGCCCAAACTCATCATTGATCCGCTTGAAGTGATCCAGATCGATCATCAGCAGGGATGACATCCGAGCGTAGCGCTCGAAGTCAGCAAGGTTCCGCTCAATTTGCGGCACCAGATACCGTCGGTTATGGGCGCCGGTCAGCGGGTCGTAGAGGGCCAAATCCGCCAACTCGTCACTGTGCAGGGTGAGTAACCGCATGACGGCCAGCGAAATCAGCCACGTCGCCGTTAGTGCCGCGGCATCCGCGAGACTGTGATCCGTGTCGGCTCCACCCCAAAAAAGAGCTAGAGCAATCAACATGACCGTGCCAAAGAACAGGGCAACGACCGTCGGCAGTAGACCGGCGAGTGCAATCATGAGTGGAAACAGCCAGCGCAGGTGGTGATCGCCACCTGCACGCAGCGCAAGGAGCACAACGGTAAAGTTCAGCGCCAGAGTGATAATGGGCGGCACTAACACCCGCCCTTGGACAGTCAGCACAAAAAGGGTTGCGCTCAGCACTGCTGCGGCGATACCCGACACACCGAGGGTCAACAGCTGCTCCGCGCCAGTCATCAGGGTTTCACCCAAGATGACGAGTACCGAAAAGAGCATTAGAACCAGCATAGCCCGGTACACAGCCATGCGCCGGGAAAACTGGATATCGTGGGAGTCGACGTTTGTCGGGGCAATCAACTCCGACTGAAACAACTCACGCCGAAGCTGCTCGAATAGACCCAAGTTATCCGACTTCTTGCGCACAGGAGCATGTTTTTGTTCGACAGCCATCGCAGAGCAGTCCGATCAACCCGCTAGATACGGAGTAGCGATATTGTGACACAGGGCTCGGGCTCACGGACACTGCCGTTAAGCCCTCCTCTGCCTTTTTTCAGTTGAGAGCGCGCAGACTAAGCGGCAGCACTGGCCTCTAAACCATGGTCCTTCAGCGCTGACACTATGGCTGCCAATGACGCCTGCACAATATCGTGACTTCGTCCGACACCGCAGGGACGGTCCCCATCAATATTCAGCTGCACATAACAGACTGCCTCAGCGTCGGCGCTCTGGCCCAAGGTGTGTTCGCTGTATTCCACCAAAACGATTTTCCGTCCGGTGTAAGCTTCCATAGCGTTCACGAAGGCATCCACCACGCCGTTACCGCGCCCGTTGATTGAGGTCTCCCCCGACGGTGCTGCAAGCACGGCCTTGAGCGCGTCCACGCCCTCCTCACGAGCTAGCTGATAATTGCCCAAGGACCAGTCTGCCGTTGGCGAAAGGTAGGTTGTTTTGAAAAGCTCAAAAATAGCCTGGGATGAAACCTCCGTCTCACTTGCCTCAGCCAAAGCCTGCACAGCTGCACTGAAATCAATTTGCAACCACCGGGGCAATTCGAGTCCGTAATCACGCGAGAGGATGTACGCAACTCCCCCTTTGCCTGACTGGCTATTGATGCGAATGACTTCCTGATAGGTACGGCCGATATCTGAAGGGTCAATGGGAAGGTAAGCGACATCCCAGCCGTCATCGGGATTACGGCGCGACAGACATTTGTTGATGGCATCTTGGTGACTGCCTGAGAACGCTGTGAACACCAACTCACCGGCGTATGGATGACGCGGATGCACTGGCAATTGTGTGCAGTCACGCACCACGGCAATAATCTCATCCATGTGTTCTAAATTCAGTTCGGGGTCGACGCCCTGGCTGTAAAGATTCATCGCCATCGTGACGATATCCATATTGCCGGTGCGCTCACCATTACCCATCAAGGTGCCTTCGACGCGGTCGGCCCCTGCCATCACACCCAATTCCGCGGCGGCTACTGCACAGCCCCGGTCGTTGTGGGTATGCAGTGAAATCAGCAACGACTCCCGATTAGCGACATGATCACAAAACCACTCTATTTGATCCGCGTAAATGTTGGGTGTACTCATCTCCACGGTGGCTGGCAGGTTCAGAATAAGCGGGTTTTCGGGCGTTGGTGCAAGCACCTCCGACACTGCGTCACAGATTTCTACTGCGTAATCGAGTTCGGTGCCGGTAAAACTTTCCGGACTGTATTCAAAAATCCAGTCAGTACCGGGATAGCGCGCCGCTTCGGCCGCGACAAGGCGCGCCCCCTCAACGGCAATCTGCGTAATCCCCTCGCGGTCGAGATCGAAAACATCCCGGCGCTGAACCGTGGAGGTCGAATTGTAAAAATGCACTACTGCGCGCTTCACACCCGCGAGCGCTTCGAAGGTGCGAGTGATTAAAGCTTCCCGAGCCTGAACCAAGACCTGAACCGTGACATCGTCTGGAATGCGGTCCTCTTCAATGAGTTTGCGCAAAAAATCGAAATCGTGAACCGAAGCGGAGGGAAAACCCACCTCTATTGTTTTAAATCCGATAGCAACGAGCTGCTCCCAAAGACGGAGCTTTTGGTCCGCGTTCATCGGTTCGACCAGCGCCTGATTGCCGTCACGTAGGTCGACTGAACACCAGATAGGTGCCTTATCAATGGTACGGTCGGGCCACCGCCGGTCTGACTTTACAACCGGCTGAAATGGACGGTATTTCCGGTGATCGAAATTGCGGGCGGATTGCTGTTCCACGGTGCTGCTCCCTGCAGGCCGGACGCAAGCCGACCAATAGTGATTTATGAGCAGAGATTCTAGCCTGCCTGCGCGAGTTATTGTCGCCAAAAACACAGGCCCAATGGTTGCTTTTTAGTGATATCCTCCAATAACTATCTATTTAATAGTGTAGGAAGCCAATTTATGGCCATTGCTGAGCTTGACCGCACCGACATAAAAATATTGAAGGCGCTGCAGTCGAATGCCGCGCTAAGCAACTTGGAACTTGCCGAGACAGTGGGGCTATCCCCAACCCCCTGTGCGCGCCGAGTCAAACGATTGGAAGTCGATGGGATCATTGAGCGGCGTGTCACGCTGTTGAATCAGGCAAAGTTGGGGCTAGCCCTCACCGCACACATCGGCATCACGATGGATCGCCACACGCCCGAACGATTTGAAGCCTTTGAAATCGAGGTAGCCGGCTACCCTGAAGTTATGGAATGTTGCGTGGTCACAGGCCAAAGCGCCGATTATCTTATCAAGGCGGTGGTCCCCGACATGAGCCATTACGAGCAGTTTTTGCTCGGAAAATTGACTCGCATCGCTGGAGTCGCCGGAGTGCACTCGAGCTTCGAATTGAGACGCGTGGTCAGTAAGACCGCGCTGCCGCTGCACAGCGCCTAGGTTTACCCAAGGCCTGGGTCTAACCGACGCTTATTAAGTCGAAGCCAAGCGGCTCCGGGAGTTTCGAGGACACCCGTGGGCGTCCTCTAGGCAACAAATCAGGCCCCTTCGTTACGCTCTTGCTCGATCAAAAACTCAGCGATCGAAATCATGTTTGCCTGGCTACCAGCCTTGCGAGGGGTAATAAGGTACTTGCCGTTAACCATGAGTGATGGCGTACCCGAAATCTTCGCGGAGCGCGCGCGGGCATCGGCCTGACGCACCTGACTATCAACACCAAACGCGTTGAACGCGCGGTCAAAATCCTCGGGCGCGACGCCATTCTCAACAAAGATTTCTTTTAGGGCGGCCTCGCTGTTTAGGCGACGTCGCTCAACGTTCAGCGCCTTAAAGAGCACCGTATGCATCGGGTCTAAGACACCCAGCGTCTCAGCAACGTAGTACGCCTTTGCATGCAGCTGCATAGGCCCATTCCACATGGCCGGCGACGGGCTAATAACAACGTCATCTGGAAGCTGTTTTTTCCACGCCTCGATCATGGGCTCAAAGGTGTAGCAGTGCCCACATCCGTACCAAAAAAACTCGCTAACTACGATATCGTCGCTGGCACCCACACGAATAGTTGGGGTAACACGATCGTAGTGGGTACCCAGCTGCCAGGTGGCAGTCTCAGCGCTGCAGCTTGCAGCAACCACGAGGGCTGCAAAGCCCCCAAAAACGTTGATAAAAGCGCGTCTAAGCATCATTAACCTTCCTTGGTTTAACTGTTATTGCTTCAGGCCCGAAGCGTAGCTAGCCACCGCCTCAATCTCGAGATCGGAAAGCTCAAACGCTGTGGTGCGCATGATTTTGCTGTCGCCGTCGTTAACGCGGCCGCTAGGGTCTTCATAACCCTTGCGGAACATTTTCAGCTGCGCCGCAATGTAGTCGGCGTGCTGTCCGGCGAGGCCAGGGAAACCACCGGGGCCATTACCTTTGCCCGTGGGGCTGTGGCACCCAGAGCAAGCGGCGACCTTTCGATCCATGATTCCCGCCATGTACACTTTTCGACCCAGCTCGACGAGCTCCTCGTCGGCCATTTCGGGCGTTCGAGTTTGGTCATCATAAAAAGCGGCGATATCCGCGAGATCCTGGTCAGACATATTGTCGACCTGCCCCGCCATGGCAGCAACCGGGCGCAGGCCATCGCGAATGTCCTGCATTTGCTTGAGCAAATATTTCTCGCCCAACCCTGCAAGCTTGGGGAAGCTCGGTACAGCACTGTTGCCATCGACCCCGTGACAGGCACCGCAGGTCACGGCCTTGCCTTCACCGGCAGCGGCGTCGCCCTTGATGACTGCAGCGCCGTTGGCCGCCGCACTCAGAACAGCCGTAAATGCGGCAACAAAAAAACTCCGAACAAGTGTTCGTGAAAACATGACTTAGATCCTTTGGTTGAAGCGAGTTACTTCGGTGATGACATAAAAGTAATTAGCTCTTTGTACTCTTCATCGGAGCAGTCGGCGCACAATCCCGTTGGGGGCATCGCATTGAGTCCATTTTTGACCGAGGCCAACAACACATCCATACCTTTCTCGAGACGTGGCGCCCAAGCCGCCGCATCGTGGGCCATTGGCGCACCAGCAACACCTGCCGCATGACAGACACCGCAGGACTTGTTGTACTTATCCATGTTGGGCTCAGCTGCAACTGGGCCAGCAACTGCCACAGCGAAGAGAAGCGTTGCAGGTGCGATGGCACGACGAATTACGTTTAATGAATTCATGATATCTCCTCAGCGCCAGGCGAGCAGTTCGCCGGCAATTACAAATTGGTAACAAATCCGTGGGCACCCCACATGGGCTCCAGGTCGTGGCATTATAGTCAATCGTACGCGCCGGATAAAAGAGACCGATGAGCATTGATTTTTCTAATAAACCGGCCTTGGGTACGGTCAACTTCCGCACTGCCGAGTTCCTGCAGAGCGCCAGCGCCCTCGATAACGCCCCGCCGGACACCGGCTCGGAGGTCGCCTTCGCCGGCAGATCAAACTCAGGAAAGTCTAGCGCTATCAATACGCTGACTGAAAACCGAAAACTTGCCCGAACATCACGCACCCCGGGACGCACCCAACTCATTAACTTCTTCAGCCTAAGCGACACCCAGCGACTGGTCGATTTACCCGGCTATGGCTACGCCAAAGTTCCGCTGAAGATGAAGCAAGCCTGGAATCGACACCTAGAACAATACCTGCAAGAGCGCCAGAGTTTACGCGGCCTCATACTACTAATGGATGTCCGCCACCCCCTCAGAGATCAGGATGAGCAGATGATTAGCTGGGCGGCCACCGCCGGCATGCCCGTTCACGTCCTGCTAACAAAAGCCGACAAGCTCAAGCGCGGTCCCGCCAAAAATACATTGCTTTCGGTGCGCGCCCGATTGATGGAATATGGCGAACTTGCCAGCGTGCAGCTGTTTTCATCGCTCAAACGGGACGGCTTGAAAGAACTTGAAGGCAAATTGAAACGCTGGCTGACCGATGAGTCAGTCTTTGACGAGCCTGAGGACGACGACGCAGACACCACCGAAGGGATCGACAGCGCTCCTGCCGAAGCAACCGATCTCCCAAATAAACCGCCGACACCGGCGAAATAAGCGAACCTACATAGGCCCAAGATAGGCCCAAGATAGCCCCAAGCGTTACTGGGTTAGTGCGCTTCATCCCAATTTAGCCCCACGCCCGCCTCTACCAGCAGCGGCACATCCAGCTTAGCCACACCCGCCATCAACTCGGGTAGGGCACCGAGCAGCTTATCGACCTCCGGCTCGGCGACCTCAAACACCAGCTCATCGTGCACCTGCATGATCATCAGGGCATCAATTGTGCCCCCCGAAAGCCAATCATCGACGGCTATCATGGCAAGCTTGATGATATCGGCGGCTGTTCCCTGCATAGGGGCGTTAATCGCGGTGCGTTCAGCCGCTTGCTGTCGCTGTTTGTTGCGCGCATTAATTTCTGGGAGGTGCAGACGTCGGCCAAAGAGGGTTTCTACATAGCCCTGATCGTGGGCCAAAGCCCGAGTTCGGGTCATGTAGTCGGCAACACCAGGATAGCGTGAGAAATACCGATCAATGTATTCCTGTGCTTCTTTGTAACCGGTCTGAAGCTGTTTGCCCAAACCAAATGCCGACATGCCGTAAATTAACCCGAAGTTAATCGCCTTAGCTTTGCGCCGCTGATCTCCGGATACGTCGTCCAAAGGAACGCCAAACACTTCCGCCGCCGTTGCCGTGTGAACATCGAGATTTTTCTCAAAAGCTGACAGCAAGCCGGCGTCCTGAGACAGATGCGCCATGATGCGTAGCTCTATCTGAGAGTAATCTGCCGCAACGATTCGGCGACCCTCCGGAGCACAAAACGCCCGGCGGATCCGGCGACCCTCCTCCGTGCGGATGGGGATGTTCTGCAAATTCGGGTCGGATGATGACAAGCGCCCCGTTGCGGTAACCGCTTGATGGTACGACGTGTGTACCCGACCGGTATTGGGATCGATGACCTCGGGCAACCGATCCGTATAGGTCGATTTAAGCTTTGACAGGCTCCGATATTCCATCAGCACCGCGGGTAGCGGGTAGTCCAATGCCAGCTCTGCCAGGACATCCTCGGCCGTCGAGGGTGCCCTTTTTGGTGTTTTTTTGAGTACTGGCAGCTCCAGTTTGTTGAACAGTATCTCGCCAAGCTGCTTAGGGGAACCTAAATTGAAGCTCTGACCCGCGAGTTCATAGGCTTGCTCCTCCAGGGCGCGCAATCGTTCGGCAAGTTCATGACTGTGATCGGCAAGTTGCTGACGGCTCACCAACGCACCGTTACGCTCTATACGCGTCAAAACCGGCACCAAGGGGATTTCAATATCGCGATAGAGCGCAGAAAGAGGCTGCTCAGACTCAAGCTTTGCCCACAGAGCATGGTGCAGTCGCAATGTGATGTCCGCATCTTCAGCGGCATAAGGCGCCGCCTGCTCCAAGGCGATTTGATTGAAGGTTAATTGCTTCACACCCTTGCCCGCGATCTCTTCGAAACTGATCGCGCGCTGCCCCAGGTATTTGAGCGCCAGCGAATCCATGTCGTGCCGAGTGCCCGTGGAGTCCAACACATAGGACTCCAACATCGAATCATGGCGGATGCCCTGTAACTCGATGTCATGATTGAGCAGGACATTGGCATCGTACTTGAGGTTCTGTCCGACCTTATAACTTGCAGGGTTTTCGAGAATCGGCTTTAACAGCGCCAGTACAGTATCCCGATCAAGCTGCTCGGGTGCACCGGGATAGTCGTGTGCCAGCGGGACATAGGCGGCGCTACCCGGTTCAACGGCAAATGACACACCGACCACCTGTGCCTGCATGTAATTGAGGCTTGTCGTTTCGGTATCGAAGGCAAACAGCTCGGCAGCTTCTAAGCGATTGAGCCATTCCCTCAGGGTCGCCATATCCTGAATAACAACAACATCCAGCGGTGACGCAGTGGCCGCTTGAACTTCTGCCTCACCCTCTGTTTCCGCCCCCGCCCCTGCTGGACCTTCTCCGGCGTCACCGGTCAACACCTCGGAAAGCCAACCTTTAAACTCGAGTTCGGTGTACCAACGCGTCAGCTCATCACGGTCAGCAGGTTTTGAAACCAAGTCATCGTCGGCGAGGGGCAACTCGCAGTCGGTTTTTATCGTCGCCAAGCGATAAGACAACTCGGCAGACTCCCTGTTGGCATCGAGCTTTTCACCCAACTTCTTGGCGCCGCGCACCTCCAGTTCGGCCACCCGATCAAGATTGCTGTAGATCTCCTCGAGTCCGCCCAAGCCCTGCAAGAGCGCGAGGGCGGTTTTCTCGCCAACGCCGGGCACACCGGGAATGTTATCGACCTTGTCACCCTGAAGTGCCAGCAGATCAATAATCAGCTCAGGGGGAATCCCAAATTTATCAATGACTCCCTGCCTGTCCATCACCGTATTATTCATGGTGTTGACGAGGGTGACATGGTCGTTGACGAGCTGCGCCATATCCTTATCACCGGTCGAAACCAAAACCGGTCGCTGCTGCTCACTGGCACGCCGAGCGAGCGTACCGATCACATCGTCGGCCTCGACACCCCCCACGCAAATGAGTGGCAATCCCAGCGCCCTAATCACGGAATGAATAGGCTCAATTTGTTCGCGCAGCTCGTCAGGCATCGGGGGCCGATTAGCTTTGTACTCTGAGTAAATCTCGTTGCGAAAGGTCGGCCCTTTGGCATCAAAGATGACAACTACCTGATCGTCAGGGTGTTCTGCGACCAGTTTCCGAACCATGCCGATCACGCCTTTGGCAGCACCCGTATTTAAACCCTTGGAATTGGTCAGCGGCGGCAACGCATGATAGGCGCGAAAGAGATAGGACGAACCGTCGATCAGAATCAACCGCTTTGTCATGACATTAATGATCCCAGAGATAGCGAGCGGAACGATAGGTTACCTTGACCTTAGCCAGATCCAGTGGCGCCCTAAAAAAGCCGTGGTAGTCACCGCGCGGATTAACCAGCACCACGTTAGCGCTGTGATCCACTTGGTAACTGCCGTCTTCGGCGGTGACCTTTCTAAAGGGAGCGTTAAACGTGCGCGCAAATTTCATGATGTCCAGAAACTCGCCGGTTACCCCGGTAAATTCCGGATGGAAATAGGGAACGTAACTCGCCAGCGTTTCGGGGGTGTCACGAGCCGGATCCACCGTCACCATGACGACTTTGGTATCTGCGGCTTCGGTGCCCTCTAATTGTCCATGCAGCTCAGCAAGAAACGACAGGGTCGTTGGACAAATATCGGGGCAGTGCGTAAAGCCGAAAAATATCAGCGTCCAGTGTCCTTCGAGATCCTTCTCGGTAAACGGTTCATCGCGATGGCTAACCAACGCAAAACTGCCGGGATCCCGCGGCGTTTCAAACAAAAACAACCCGTTTGCCTGCATCTCGGTTTCCGCCATGATCCGAGGCTGCTGGACACGGTTGATAAAGCTGCCCACAACTATTGCCATGAACGCCACGATGAAACCGACGGTCAGCCAGATGCCGCGCTTGTTCTGCGTGCTCAAAACACACCTCCAATCAGCCAATGATCAAGCAACATTGCGACAAATAGCACGAGCAAATAGGTGATCGAATATTTGAAGGTCTCCATCGGTGCCTTGTCATTTTTTCCGCGGATAATTTCGATAGACCAATACAAAAATACCAGCCCCAACACCACGGCAGCCGCAAGGTAAAGCCAGTTGCTCAGCCCCGTTGCAAACGGCATAAGCGTAATCAAAAACATGATGATGGTGTAAAGCAGAATATGCAGCGCCGTAAACTTCACGCCGTGAGTCACCGGCAGCATAGGAATGCCTACCGCCGCATACTCCTCTCGACGATGAATGGCGAGAGCCCAAAAGTGCGGTGGTGTCCAAGCGAAAATGATCAACACCAATAGCAAGGCATGACCGTGAATTTCACCCGTCACCGCCACCCAGCCCAGCAGAGGCGGGGCAGCGCCCGCTAGGCCACCAATGACAATATTTTGCGGCGTAGCGCGCTTAAGAAACATCGTATAGATAAACGCATAGCCAATGAGGCTAGCGACTGTGAGCACTGCCGTGAGGGTATTTACCCATAGAACCAGTACCACAATGCCTGCAAGTGCCAGCAGGGCGGCAAATGTGATCGCTTGAGACTGGGTGACCTTACCGGTCGCAACGGGTCGACTCTTCGTGCGGCTCATTTGTTGATCGATGCGCTCGTCAATCACATGATTAATCGCCGCCGCCGATCCGGCGCATAGCGCAATGCCTAGATTTCCGAGCACCAGAGGTTGCCAAGGTACAAAACCCGGCACCGCCATACACATCCCGATAATGGCGGTCAGGATCATGAGCGCGACAACCCGCGGTTTAGTCAGCTCGAGATAATCCTGCCACGTGGCGCTCTCTGCGGTGGCCGTTGACATCAGTTTCCTCCCGAATTTTTCAGCAGGAACTTTAGGTCGGAAATGACCGCTTTGTACTCCAAATCATCGGAAAACCGCATCATGACCCACCCGGCCGGATCAACGAGATACCATTGTGCGGGAGCGTCGCTCAACTCAGGAAAAAGCGTCGACACGTCGGAAGGACCCGCTTCTAGCGCCACCAAGCCTTGGTGTGCCTGAGCAATGTAGGCACTCAGTGCGCTCCCCAAAAGTCCCGCTGGCCAGCCCAAAGGCTTCTCATCGGGAACCAAAAGCTGAGCATCCTTGATCGGCACGTCGGTGATATATACCCGACGTAGGCGATTAAATTCTTTTCCAAGCGCTATGTGAATTTGACGGGTGGTGTACAACCGCCGCTCACAGGCCTCGTCGCATAGGGCACCCGGGTTGACGACCACCATTGTCCAGCGAGGGTCAAGATCCGACCACGCGAATGAAGCCCCCACATCATCGCGAAACGGCGTCTCGACGATCTGACGCGGGGGACTCGTCAGGGTGCCGTTATTGGAGGTGCCCAGGGCACTCACCAAATCGAGATTCCCTTCAACCACGAAATACCAAAGCCAAGAAGCTGCCAATACCATCGTGAGGGGAATACCCGCGATCAGCAACAGGGTCATTCGGTTTTGGCCGTCGGTTTTTGCGCTCGGCGACATGGATTCCTCTCAGTCTTGCCCCGGCGAGGGGCGCTTGCGGATCAGGGATAGGATATTTGATGATCGCAGAACAAATGCGATGAACAACACGGCTGCCATGGTAAACCATTGCACTGCATAACCGGTGTGCTTCTCGGGGCTTTGATTAACAACAGGCCAATCTGCGCGTTGCGCCAATGGGTGTTCTTGGTCGATTCGCACTTGGAGCGGTAATACCTCTTGCTGAAGCATCTTGGATAATGCCGCGGCCATCTCGGAACCCTCAAATGCCTGAATTACCGCTGGCAATGCCTCGAGGGGCGCTTGATCTGCAAGAAGATAGGCGTCTCCCAAGGGAAGGTACACACGGCCCGATATCAATTGGGGGGTGCTGGGCAAGGTTATCTCGGGTAATGAGCGACGCGCAGGGTCCCCTTGAACCCAGCCAAGATTGACCGGCAAACGTTTGCTGCCCGCATCGACCAAGGCAATCAACTCGTAGCCAAATCGGCCCTCCCGCAGGCGATTATCGAGCAATATGTAGTGGTCGTCGATAAAAGAGCCCCAAAACGCGATTTGGCGGTCAGCCAGAGAGCTGTTGGTAGCGTCCTGATCGCCCAAGGCCGCTTCCAGCGCCTCGAGATCCATCGCCGGTAATGCTTGCCGCGCTAAATGGCGCTGCGCAAGAATGCGCTTTTCTCCCGCTCGATCGAGCTGCCAAAACCCCAGTGACACCAGAAATGGCAGCAATAGAACGGTAAAGAGTGTCAAACGCCATTCAAGCGTTAACTCCAGTCGACCCAACTTCGCGTTAAACTCTCTCATCACCCCTCGCGCACGCTTCCCAAGGAAACGGCTTTGCTAAAAATTCTGATTGTCTTTTTCATGGTGGCTCTAATCGCCAGCCTCGGTAGCGGTTTCTACTTCCTGATGACCGATCAAGGTAATGCCGAGAAGCGTGGTCTTGTTACGTCCCTTGGAGTACGGCTAGCACTGGCATCGGGATTGGTAATTGTCATTATCTACGGCGTTGCCACAGGTCAGCTTGGAAACCGTAATCCCTGGGACGCCGGCACCATCGAAAATCAGCAGGATTCTCTGCCAGAAGACTAGTCCGCTCAGCCGGTCATTGATAAGCCCACCTGTTTATCAGCCCGTCAGTCTGTTTATAAACCCATCAGTCAGTGACCACACCTTTCTATAAACCGTTCTGCTCGCGACCGGCTACCATTAACTAAAAACTTGAGCCGGGCTGACTGAGAAACGCTAGTTCCGCCGGAGTCGATGCCCGACCCAAGGTGTCATTGCGATGAGGGTAACGCCCAAAGCGCTCAATAATTTCACGGTGTCGCAGCTCAAAGCGGTAGCTGTTTTCCAACCCCGGCTGATTGAAGAGCGCAGCGGCCGACAGGTGAACCGACAGGGACTCTGAGTGCATATAAGGCATCAATAGAAAAGGTCGCTGTTGGTTGTTTAGCGCGCGTTCACAGCCCGCAGCCACCGCCTCTTGAGCCAGTGCAAGCGCCAAACCGTCTTGCGCAAACGCCGCCGGCTGATCGCGATAAATGTTGCGCGAGAACTGGTCCAATACCAGGATCTCCGCCAAACGACCCTCCGGACTGCTGCGCCAGGACCAAAGCTCACACCGGGCTGCATGCTCATGCACCACGCCGAAACGGTCGGCAATGATCTGATCAAGCGCGACGTCCTTGGCGAACCATTGTTTTTGCTCGAGCTCCTCAAACCAAAAATCAAGGACGTCTTGGTAAACCGGCAGCACAGGCTTCATAAGAGAAAGGTCTCAGCCTCAAAAAAAGGGGCGCCGAAGCGCCCCTCATTTAAGCTCTCTAAAACTTAAAGGATGTAAACAAACAGGAACAAGAACACCCATACGACATCAACAAAGTGCCAATACCAGCTCGATGCCTCAAACCCAAAGTGATCAGACGCAGTAAAGTGCTTGTTTTTCACCGATCGAATCAGCTGAATCGCAAGCATGGTCATACCCATGGCAACGTGGAATCCGTGGAAGCCCGTCAACATGAAGAAGGTTGAACCATAAATACCCGAGTTGAGCGTCAAGCCGAACTGCGCGTACGCCTCGTAGTACTCTGCTGCCTGAAGGAACAGGAACAGGACGCCCAGAGCAACGGTGACGCCAAGCCACACATTGAACTTCTTAAGATTTCCCGCCAGCAGTGCAGTATGAGCGATATGCACTGTGAAGCTTGAGGACAGTAGAACGATGGTGTTCCACATGGGCAACCATTGATACCAATGATGCGCATCAGCAAATGCCATGCTGCGTTCGCTGGTGGTGAACTCACCATTATTAGCAATCAACTGTGCGTCGGTACCACCTACAGCTTCCTGTGGGGTGGTCACAGGAGGCCAAGCGTATTCAAAACCGGGCCACAATATGCCGTTCATGCGTCCGCCCTCACCTTCGCCGGCTAACCAGGGTCCGGCGAGGGTACGTACGTAGAACAGCACCCCGAAGAAGGCGAAAAAGAACATGACTTCGGAGAAAATAAACCAAAACATGCCCAGCACGTAGCTGTGCTTCAGCTGGCCGCTTGCCATGCCCTGAAGGTTTTCTCGGATTGTCGTACGGAACCAACTCGCGAGGGTGGCGACAAAAATCACCAGACCGACTATCAAGATCCACTTGGCGTTGGAGCCCGCGTCGGGATCGCCAAAGGTCATATCGTTCAGGAGCAAACCACCCCCGAAAACCGTTGTTACCAGACCGATTGTTGCCCGGATGGCCAGGCTGGAACTGTCGGGAACATAGTACTTTTCATAACCCGCTGGAGCGGTCTGACTGGAAGCCATTTGTTTTCTCCGTTATCGTTTTCCGGGCCCCCAAGTGCCCCGGAATCAGCGTGTGGCGACCTTGTCACCCACCATGTCTGTCACATCAAACAACGTATATGACAGCGTAATTGTTTTAATATCCCGCGGTAGATCCTGATCCACAATAAATTGCAGTGGCATTTCAGCATCGCTATTGCCATCGAGCGGTTGCTGGTTAAAGCAAAAACACTCGGTTTTGTGGAAGTACTCCGCTGCACGAGAGGGCGAGATGCTCGGAATCGCCTGAGCCACCATGGGATTGGGTGTCACATTCTCAGCAAAGAAAATCGTGTCATTTGCCGCACCCGGGTGCACCGTCATCATAGTAACACTGGGCCGAAACCCCCAAGGCATGTCTTCGTTATTACTCGCCACAAACTGAACCGTAATTTGGCGACTTTCGTCGACCTGAGCACTAACTGATGTGTATGCCTCACCACTGGTTTTCCCGTTGATTCCTAGAACGTCGCATAGAACGTTATAGAGGGGCACCATCACCACAAACACAAAAGCGAACATCGCCACGGATACCGCCACCAATTTGATGACGGTATCGATGGCAGGATTAGCGCTCAGTCGGAACATTACTCAGCTAACACTCAAGAATGTGCATGGGCCGGATCAAGCTTCGGCGGCACTTCAAAGGTGTGATAAGGCGCAGGAGTAGCAACAGTCCACTCAAGGCCTTCAGCTCCGTCCCAAACCTTCTCGTCGCTGGTTTTCTTGCCAGAGACAATGGTCGCAATGACGTTGTAGAGGAACAGAATCTGCGATGCACCGTAAATGAATGCGCCAATTGAGGACATCATGTTGAAGTCGGCAAACTGCAGCGCGTAGTCGGGGATCCGGCGAGGCATGCCCGCGAGGCCCACAAAGTGCTGCGGGAAGAACGTGATGTTAAAGCCGATAAACGATACCCAGAAATGGATCTTACCCATGTTCTCGTTGTACATGCGGCCGGTCCACTTGGGCAGCCAGTAGTACACGCCAGCAGTCATCGAGAACACCGCTCCCGCAACCATGACGTAGTGGAAGTGAGCGACCACAAAGTAAGTATCGTGGTACTGGAAGTCCGCAGGCGCAATGGAGAGCATCAGACCCGTAAAGCCGCCGATGGTGAAGAGCACCAAGAAACCGATCGAAAACAACATCGGGGTTTCAAAACTCAAAGCGCCGCGCCACATGGTGCTGATCCAGTTGAACACTTTCACGCCGGTAGGCACAGCGATCAACATCGTGGCATACATGAAGAACAGCTCACCGGCGACAGGCATACCCACAGTGTACATGTGGTGCGCCCAAACGATGAACGATAGGAAAGCAATTGCCGCAGTCGCGTAAACCATAGACGCGTAGCCAAATAGGGGCTTGCGGGAAAACGCGGGAATGATCTGAGAGACCACGCCAAAAGCGGGCAAGATGATGATGTACACCTCGGGGTGCCCGAAGAACCAGAAGACGTGCTGGAACAGGACCGGATCACCACCGCCTGCCGCAGAGAAGAAGCTGGTGCCGAAGTGAATATCCATCAACATCATGGTCACCGCTCCCGCAAGCACTGGCATAACAGCAACGAGCAAGAACGCCGTGATTAACCAGGTCCATACGAACAGCGGCATCTTCATGTAGGTCATGCCCGGTGCACGCATGTTCATAACGGTGGCGATGATGTTGATCGAGCCCATGATCGATGACACACCCAAAATGTGGATGGCAAAGATGAAGAAGGTGACCGACGGCGCAGCGTAAGTAGTAGACAGCGGTGCGTAGAATGTCCAACCGAAGGCTGGAGCTCCGCCCTCCATGAACAGAGTTGATGCCAGCATCAAAAACCCTGGAGGCAGAATCCAGAAACTCCAGTTATTCATGCGCGGCAGTGCCATGTCTGGCGCACCGATCATCATCGGGATCATCCAGTTGGCCAAACCAACAAATGACGGCATGATCGCGCCGAATACCATGACCAAACCGTGCAAGGTTGTCATCTGGTTGAAGAAGCCTGGCTCGACCAGTTGCATACCGGGCTGGAACAGCTCAGCACGAATGATCATGGCGAAGGTGCCGCCCAACAGGAACATGGCAAATGAGAACCACAGGTACATGGTTCCAATATCTTTGTGGTTGGTTGTAAACAGCCAACGGGAAATGCCCTTGGCTGGACCGTGGTGATGATCGCCCATCGTTATATCTCCCAATTAACCTTGCTTGTAGCTAACGACATCCGAGGGCTGAACTACGTCCCCGGTGTTGTTACCAAACGCGTTGCGTTGATAGGTAATGACCGCCGCCATATCGACGTCGCTCAGCTGACCACCAAAAGCCTGCATTGCCGTTCCCGCAACGCCCTTGATGCCCACTTCCAAATGCTTGTTGATGTCGCCGACAGCAACCGCGCTCCCTGCAATCGCTTTACCAACACCGCCTTCGCCGTTGGCGCCGTGGCAAGCCATGCACTGTCCGTTGTAAACCGTCTCGCCTTTAGCCATCAGGTCATCAAGGCTAAGCTCTTGGGACAGCATTGCGGTTTGAGCGGCCTTATCAGCGCGCTTAGCCGACATCCATGCGTCGTACTCTTCACGGCTCACGACGTGGACTTCGATCGGCATAAACCCATGGTAAGCGCCGCATAGCTCTGTGCACTGACCACGGTAAATTCCCTCGGTTGGCACTTTGGTCCAGGCTTCATTAATGAAGCCTGGAATAGCATCTTTCTTCACAGCAAGCTCAGGCACCCACCAAGAGTGAATGACGTCGTTAGCGGTCATGAGGAAGCGGACTTTGGTATCGACCGGAAGAACCAGAGGCTCATCCACATTCAGCAGATAATCGGCCTCTTTGGTAGCCGTGTTGTAGATTTCTTCTTGGGAGGTTGCCAAGTTTGAGAAAAACGATACGTTGTCGCCCGCTTCATCGAGGTACTCGTACTTCCACTTCCACTGGTAACCGGTAATCAAAATGTCGATTTCCGCGTCGTCGGTGTTGTAAACCTCAAGCAGCGTCGAAGTCGCAGGTACCGCCATGCCAATCAGAATAAGGAAGGGGACAACCGTCCAGGCAATCTCGACTTTGGTGCTCTCGTGAAACTGAGCCGGTGTGACGCCACGTGATTTTCGGTGGTAGATGATTGAGTAAAACATCACCGCGAACACCAGAACACCGATGACTACGCAGATCCACATGATCAGCATGTGAAGATCATAGATCTCAGCGCCTACCTCAGTGACGCCCTTGGGCATATTCACTTGGTTGCCCTGCGCGAACGCAGCCGCCGGCACTAGCATCGACAGTGTCGCCGCCAGGGCAGCTGTAAGAACGTTGCTTGCTTTTTTGTATGACATCTCCGCCTCTCTAGAGCAGTGCGCGGGGGCCATGGACCTTGTAGATGTACGTTGCCTCGCCTACCTTTTTACAAAGGCATGGCGAGCCTCGACAACCCAAAGGCGTTCCCCCCAGAAACAGTCGGCGGCAGATTCGCTTACGCGTAATGACCAACCTGACTGCAGACCATCACCAGTGTGTGACAATTCTGCGAGGCGGATTATAGCTAAACGCCTTCAAAATCACAGTGTTAGGGGACTTATTTACTGACGCTTTTGGGTTATCTGGGACAATTGTTGGGCGTCTTGCTGGCTCAAGACACCACATCTTGTAGTTTTGGCGGCTTCAACCACTACATAGGGAGATTATTACCAGCCGCACCGTGGCAGCTCTTGCGCTGCAGCCATGCCGAACAAACGACAATGATATCCGGACAATCCCACGACAAAGCCGTGAGCAACCCCCCGCTGCGCTAGCAACACAACCAAGCCGTTATTTCTCAATCACCACAGGGAACAATACTTCGGCGCATGCAGGCCCTAATGCCCACCCTTTTGATATCGACTCTATTACTCCCCGCTGTCATCGGGTGTTGGCCTGCTAGGGTCAAGTAAGCGAACTGGCTCTGGAGCGGTCTCCGTTCGGCGTGCAGCCGCGCGGGTTACCCGAGTAGGTACCGCCTGCGGCGTATCCCCTGGTCGGCCATCAGTAAAACCGCACTCGACGCAGGAGCGCTCTTCGCCATCCCCACTGACCACGATACGGTCCATGATGCCGCAACGGGGGCAAACAGCGCCGGCTATAAACCGACGAGGTTTTGGGTTGGTGGTGTCAGTCATGGCAGGATAGGTCCTCGCGCTTTAAGGGCACTAGTGTAGTGCCTTGCGCGACAAGCGGGGAGTCTGTGGGATCTTAAGACTTCGCTCAGAGGGCAGATTTCTACATCATTCAATGTTGAGGAAGTGCACATGACAGGAGTGAGTTACCAAGCGTCAGACAATATACGCGCTTTCGAGGACTACCAGCCCCGCCTTGGCGCTCGAGTGTTAATTGACCCGTCGGCGGTTGTTTTGGGTGATATCACCCTAGCCGATGATGTCAGTATTTGGCCGCACTGCTCGATACGCGCCGATATGCACACCATTACAATCGGTGCACGCACCAACATTCAGGACAACTCAGTGCTGCACATCACCCATGCGAGCACGTTCAACCCCAAGGGTTGGCCCCTGGCGATTGGCACTGATGTGACCGTTGGTCATCGAGCGGTGCTTCACGGTTGCACCATTGGTAATCGCGTTCTAATCGGCATGGGTGCAATTATCATGGATGGCGCGGTCGTCGAAGATGAGGTGATGATCGCGGCGGGCAGCCTCGTGACCCCGGGGAAACACCTGCAAAGCGGCTTTCTTTACGGTGGTAGCCCAGCAAAAGCGATGCGGCCATTAAAAGAAAGTGAGCAAAACTTTCTTCAGTACAGCGCCGACAATTACGTCCGCCTCAAGCAACGCTATTTAGACGACACCGACGAGTGCTAGGCTCCTGACTGATAAGGGGCGCCAAGCACCTAGGCCCATATCCTCGGGGTTACGAAAAGATGTCGGCACTCGTGGGGTTTTTGAGCCTCATGGCGCTCCACTCTATGCGCCTATCTATGCTGCCAGTTGATGCACCGATCTATACACCGTCTATACGGTTATACGGTCATTAAAATTCTCAATTGCTGAATCACTTCACTGGTTGAAGGACGTCGCCCACGCCAAAGGAAGTAACTCTCTGCAGCTTGCTCTACGAGCATTCCCAAGCCATCTGCAACCGCCCAGGCGGCTTTTCCCGCCGACCAACGCATGAACGGTGTTGGCTCGGCGCCGTACCCAAGGTCGTAACAACAGCAACGATCAGACAGGATGATGTCGGGCAGATCGGGCAACTCACCACGCAAACCCGCACTGGTGCCACTGATAATGAGGCCAAAGGTTTGTCCGGCGATGTCTTGAAGGCCGCAGCCCGTAACCGGTATCGCAGTATCGGAAAACTCTTCAGCCAAGTCGTGTGCCTTTTGTGCGGTTCTGTTCGCGATCACGATTGACTGCGGCCCCTCCGCCATCAAAGGCTGGAGAATGCCCCGCACCGCACCACCGGCACCAATAATCAAGGTCCTCCGCCCAGACAGCTGCCAACCCTGGGTCGCGACCATGTCTCTTACCAGCGCAATCCCGTCAGTGTTATCAGCGCGCAGTCGGCCATCTCCAATCGGAATCAAGCAGTTCGCTGCACCGGCTCGACGCGCCCTGTCGCTGGCCTCGTCCGCCATCGCATAGGCGCGCTCTTTGAACGGGACCGTCACATTCAAACCACATCCGCCGCCCGCAAAAAAAGAGGTCACGCGCGCTTCAAATTGATCAATATCAATACTCAGCGCGCGATAGGTAATCTCCTCGTCAAACTGACGCGCAAACGCCGAGTGAATCACAGGGGACTTACTGTGCTTAATTGGATTTCCAAAGACCGCGTAGTTTGGGGTGGTTAGTTGCTCGGCAACGCCATCCTGCGCTAGCTGCTGCGAGGGTGTTAGCACGGGGCTTCTCCGGCATCAGCAGACAACCAGTCGCGGTGCTGCAGGTAATAGTCAGTCAATGCCGCTTCGGGCGTGCCGCTCTCGGGGTGATAGTCATAATCCCAGCGCACCAATGGCGGCAGCGACATCAGAATCGACTCAGTGCGGCCGTTGGACTGCAAGCCGAAAATTGTGCCGCGATCGTAAACCAAGTTGAATTCCACGTAGCGTCCTCGACGGTAAAGCTGCCACTGACGCTCGCGCTCCCCCCATTCATGATCCTTTCGTCGCTCGACAATCGGTGAATAGGCTTTTAAATAGCCATCACCGACGCTCTGCATGAACGCGAAGGTTTTATCAAAACCCCACTCGTTCAAATCATCGAAAAATAGCCCGCCTACTCCTCGCGATTCATCGCGATGCTTGAGGTAGAAATAGTCGTCACACCAGGTTTTATATGTCGAGTACACATCGGGACCAAAAGGCTCGCAGGCTTCCCGAGCAGCCTGATGCCAGCTCACAGCATCTTCAAAAAATCCGTAATAGGGGGTGAGATCAAAACCCCCTCCCATCCACCATACGGGCTCTTCGCCGGGCTTTTCGGCCACAAACATCCGCACATTGGCGTGGGACGTGGGGACGTAGGGATTGCGCGGATGAATCACCAGCGATACCCCCATCGCTCGGAAACTGCGGCCGGCGAGACTAGGGCGGCTCTGAGTCGCCGATGCGGGCAAATTGTTGCCCATAACGTGAGAGAAATTGACACCTGCCTTCTCGAAAACACCGCCGCCCTCGAGAACGCGGGAGGTTCCGCCACCTCCCTCGGGTCGGTCCCAAGACTCGCTGATAAAGGTTTTTTCACCATCTATCGCCGCCAATTCTTCACAAATGCGGCTCTGCAACCCTCTAAGGTATGCCTCTACTGCATCGATATTCATAGTTCCCCAAAATTTTTAACTGAAGTTGGCCAGTAATACCCGCGGCTTCCCTTTATTCTTTTATGACCGCACAACCTCGCCGGTCGCCGCGCGTCGTATTG
Source organism: Luminiphilus sp. (assembly GCA_965655505.1). GTDB lineage: Bacteria > Pseudomonadota > Gammaproteobacteria > Pseudomonadales > Halieaceae > Luminiphilus. Next base: position 24,980 of record CBFHHJ010000001.1, on the reverse strand, counting down.
TCGACGGTTTAGCTTGCAGGTCAACCGAACCCACTGCGCGTGGAAGTTGAGCACCAAAATACTTCACCACCTCAAAACCGTGTCGCGCAGGTGGTGCGCCAGCAGGGTTTGCTGAGGTGGAAACCACCGGCCCACCCACGGCATAAGAGAGACGTCGTAGGGCAGGCGCAGAGGTTATACGCACTGCAACCTCCGAGCTATTCCCTGTCACCCAAAATGGAAAAACACCGTTATTGGGCACCAACCAAGTATTGGGACCGGGCCAGCTCAAAGTGAGCGCACTGCGCTGACTATCGGGCAAACCATCCAATAACGGTGCCAGCATCCAGACTTCAGCGGCAACCACAATCAGGCCCTTATCGACCGGACGCCCTTTGAGCAACAGCAATTCTGACACTGCGGACTCCGAATACGGATCACAGCTAAGGCCCCAAACCGCCTCCGCTGGGCAGGCTACAACACCCTCTGCGGATATTTCTTCGGCCAAAAGCCGAGTTCTGAAATCCTGCGGTTGCAAACAACCCCCTTGCTACTCTTGAAACCGGACCTGTCGAATAAAGCCCGGCGGAAGCGAAAGCCGCAATTCGCGCAACTCACGCGCAACTAATCTGTCCGCCCACAGACACGGTATCCCAGTGATGTGGCAACAATCACGCCGCTGAGTTCCATCCTGCTTAATCGCGCGCGCAATTCTGCGGCAGGAACACCGGTCAAGTCCATCAATTGACTCAAAGAGAGTTCGCCATCGCCCAAGTGCTGCAACAGCGTCCTTGTATCAGTCGCCTCAAACTCAGAAGCAACGTCACCGGACTTCGACACCAAACTAAACTGCTTACACGACACTGAGACCACAGAACTTTCAAGCTCGGGATTGCACGTAGATTTACTAGGATTAAGCGCTTTGTTGGTAGTAGGCACACACTCATAAGCAGCAGACAGAAGGTGTCCCAAAGCCATCACCACGTCATTTGGGCCGCAAGCAAGCTGCGCTCCGTCCGCCAGTAGTTGGCGACAACCTGCGCCACTTCGGTGGTAGATTGACCAAGGATAGGCGAACACTTCTCGGCCTTGCTCAGCCGCAGCGGTTGCCGTTATCAATGATCCACTGGGCGAGCCAGCCTCAACAACGACAGTGCCTAGAGTCAGTCCCGACAGCGTTCGATTGCGTCGAGGAAAATGCCATCGCTGGGGGTCCGCCCCAGGAGGAAACTCAGAAACCAGTGCCCCTTGGCGCGCAATGCTCTGCGCCAGCTTTTCATGTTGGCGAGGATAGACTCGATCGATACCCGTCGCCATGACTGCAATCGTTCGCCCATCGCCGTTTAAGGCACCCTGATGCGCACTGCCATCAATACCTTTAGCGAGGCCACTGGCAACGACAATCCCCGCCTTCGCAAGATCCCGCGCGAGATTGCCAGCGGCCCGGCATCCATCAGCGGACGGATTGCGGGTACCGACAATCGCGACAGCGGGCTGAGTCAAGGCATCAAGATCTCCAACGACAAATAAGGCAGGGGGGGCGTCGTTGCACAGTGCCAGCAGCGGTGGATAGGCAGACTCACCCCGGTGCAACAGGTACACCGAATGGTTGGCATGTCTAACGTTAGCGGTCTTGATTGCGGGCGCTACTAACTGATCACAAAGTTGCTCAAGCCGTAACGTTGCATTCTCACTGGCGACAGCCACCGCTTCGGGCCGCAACGGATCGAACCCGGCCAACAACAAGCGATTGCGTTCACTGTGATTGAGTAAATCTGACTGAAGAAAAGTCAGCCATGAGGAATCCGCGTGGACATCCTGTCCAAAGCAGTGGGGCATAAGCTCGTCCTTGAGCAGCGAAAGTGTGTTGGATTTAAGTTCATCACGAACCACCGGGGATCATGAATTCGGATCGATTAACCCATAGGTATGCGTCTCACATTGAAAGACCCAATCCGATTCTCGCCAGTTACCTCCTGGCGGCACTTACATTTCTTCTTGCTGTTAGGGGTTCTTTACTTTATCGCCCACGGACAATGGGCGACTCGCAGTGAGCACCAGCCCATAGCTGGCTTTCTCATAGACCGAAAACAACATTACGACACCCGAACGCACGTCGGGTAACGCCACCATGTCGCCGACTACGGGGTCTTTAACCACCTCCCCGGTCTGGAAGATCGCCATGACGTCGCCCACCATCAGCCCTTCCCGCTCACCGCGGTTAATGATCACGATGTCCATTTCACCGATTTGGGTGACACCACCATCGACCGCAACCATGTACCCATCCTCAATCTCGCTATCGGGGGCTTTAGGTTGGAAGTACGCGTCTAGGATGCCTTCTTCTGTGGGAAATAATCGATCGCCAATTCGAACCTCTTCAGTCATGCGCGTGACTTCAAACTCTTTGACCTCGACATCTGTAAATTCGGTCGTTTCTGCGGCCAGCAAAGAGGCCGTACCAATATCACTCGCTTGAATTCCAAGCAGTTCACCGGTTATCGGGTCGACGATGGGCGGCCCTTGACGAACGATCCCAAACGTTCGGTCAGCAGCATCAATGGGGCCGCGCCCATAAACGCGATCGCCGACACCACTGATGATGCGTTGCGCATCGCCCGCGATAAGGTAAGCCAAACCTTCATAAATGCCCGGCTCGATCACGCGGTTTGAACGCAGAAATGGGTCGATTTGGTCACGAGGAATGGGGGGAATTGCCGTATCGAGGCTCTCGCTTCGCAAGGTCGGAGAGAGCTTTACATCACCGCGACTGGCGAGACCTAGGCGAGGACGGCCGTTCTCCCAGCGCAACTCCAACACGTCGCCGGGATAAATCAGGTGCGGGTTATCAATCTGGGGGTTGCTGTCCCACAGGGCGGGCCAACGCCAGGGCTCCTTCAGATAGATGCCGGAGATGGCCCACAGGGTGTCGCCCTTCTGCACGATGTAGGTCAGCGGAACGTTTTCATTGAGCTCCACGTAATCGGGACGATCCGACTGCGCCAGCGCTGTTTGGTTAGCAACGACGAGCAACAAGACCGCCGCTGCGAGCACAACATAGAACAACGCCTTCATTGACGCGCCGAATCGGAGACCTGGATTCTCAGTAAAGACTTTCACAAGCTAGCTCCCGGATACCTAATTTTTTGACCCACCGCCCGGTCAAGGCGAGAGCGGGTTGCATGGCACACGGGACGAAGGCCCCGAGGCCACGTTATAATCGCAGTTTGAGCCCGGCTGAAGACAGAGGCAAGCACAAATGCTGCCATCTTCAGGCTGAGCGATTCGAATATCGATTCAGGATTACCCATGGCACTACTACCTATACTCGAGTTTCCCGACCCACGACTGCGCACTGTCGCCCAGCCGGTTGCAACCGTGGACGACCGTATTCGCTCGCTCATCGATGACATGTTCGAGACCATGTACGACGCCCCCGGCATCGGACTTGCCGCCTCGCAGGTTGATGTCCACGAGCGCGTGATTGTGATCGATATATCAGAGGAGCGAGATGATCCTCGGGTTTTCATCAACCCCGAATTCGAGGTGATTGATCCCGATCTTGGAGACTACGATGAAGGCTGCTTATCGGTACCGGGGTTTTTCGAGACGATTCATCGTCCGAAAAAGATCACCGTGACAGCGCTGGATCGCGACGGGCAGTCATTTACGGAAGAGCTCGACGGGCTCATGGCCATTTGTTTACAACATGAAATTGACCACCTCGAAGGCAAGCTGTTCGTCGATTACATTTCGCCCCTTAAGCGACAGCGGATTCGGGGGAAACTCGAGAAAGCCCACCGTCGGCAAGCCTGATTATGCCGCGCCCCCTCAGGGTGATCTTTGCGGGCACCCCAGACTTTGCGGAGCGTCACCTCGACGCGCTCATTAATAGTCGACACGAAATTGTCGCTGTGCTGAGCCAGCCCGACCGCCCCTCAGGCCGAGGTAAGAAACGCCTACCATCGCCGGTCAAGCGTCGCGCCCTGGAGGCCGATCTATTGGTGCTCCAGCCCCCGTCACTGAAGGACTCCGACGTTCAGCGATCGCTCACGGATCTTTCTGCCGATGTAATGATCGTCGTGGCTTATGGGCTAATTTTGCCCCAGGCGGTGCTCGATATTCCTCGCTTCGGGTGCCTCAATGTCCATGCATCACTATTGCCACGGTGGCGGGGCGCTGCGCCCATCCAAAGGGCCGTTGAAGCCGGCGATGATGAAAGCGGCGTCACCATTATGCATATGGATGCGGGACTCGATACCGGACCAATGCTTGCGGAGCGCAGGCTGCGACTCAATGCCAATGAAACCGGGGGCTCACTACACGACCGGCTCGTCGATATCGGCCCTATGGCTCTTATCGATGTCATCGATGACCTTGAGACCCATCTTGCTGCAGCCAAAACCCAAGATGACCGCCTCGCTACCTATGCGGCGAAGATGACCAAGGTCGAGTGTGATCTCGATTGGTCCCAGCCGGCTACCTCGCTGGCCCGGAAAATCATGGCGTTTAATCCGGTACCCGTGTGTTTTAGCAACCTCGACACGATCCGAGTCAAAATTTGGGAAGCCGTCGCGATCGCAAGCACCGATTCGCCAAAGCCACCCGGCACACTGCTCGCGGCAAATAGCGATGGATTACAGGTCGCCTGTGGTGAGGGCGTCTTGGCCATTCAAAAATTGCAGTTTCCAGGGGGCAAACCCTTAACCATCGCCGAAGTGCTGAACGGAAAAGCCGCGTTGATCGCCCCAGACAAAACGTTCTTCAACGCAACTACCGCCAACGCTGCGGCGCAAGCGTGAGCAACAAAAGTGCCCGCTGGGTAGCGGCACGGGTGTTGGCATCGGTAGCCAAGGGGGAGTCACTGGGCGCCGCATTACCCGCCCAATTACCCGAGGCCCCGCTCGCGCAACGACCACTCGCCCAAGAACTGGTCTACGGCACACTTCGAGAGTGGCCACGACTTGCTGGCATCGCGCAACAACTTTTAAAAAAACCCCTAAAAACAAAAGACAGTGACGTCTACAGCCTCATGTTGATGGGGCTTCATCAGATTGCGGGTATGCGAGTTCCCGATCACGCCGCCGTATCCGAAACGGTAAACATCGCTCGGAAACTCGGCAAACCTTGGGCAACAGGGCTCATTAATGGCGTATTGCGTAGCTATCAGCGCGACAGCACAACGCTGGAGGCCAATCTGTCCCCCGCTTCTCGGGCGGCAATGCCCGGCTGGTTATTCGAGACAATTGGCACCCAGTGGCACGAACATCAGGATCGTCTGGTTAGCGCGGCGCGTCATCGCCCCCCGATGACCTTGAGGGTAAATCTCAGCAAAACAACAAGGGCTGAGTGCCTCAAATACCTGAACCAAGAAGGCATTGAGGGTTCCGCGAGCGCTAAGGTGGAGTCCGCAATCACTCTGAACACACCGCGGGACGTAAAAGACTTGCCCGGCTTCTCGACTGGGCTGATGAGTGTTCAAGATGAGAGCGCCCAACTTGCTGCCGCCCTTCTCGCGCCCGTCGCTGGGGAGAAAATCCTCGACGCCTGCGCCGCACCGGGCGGAAAAGCCTGTCACCTACTGGAGATTCAGCCCTCGATCGATCTGACAGCTGCCGATATCAGCGAATCGCGACTCGAGCGCATTGTCGAAAACCGTGACCGGCTCGGATTAAATTTCTCGCTAGTCGCACTCGATGCCGCTCAAGGCTCAACGCTCTTAGGAGATGCTCGCTTCGACGCTATTCTTGCCGATGTGCCTTGCTCGGCAACGGGTGTTATCCGTCGACATCCCGACATCAAGCTGCATCGCCACGCCGAGGATATTGAACATTTCGCCATCCAACAGCGCGCAATTTTGCAAGGACTCTGGCCTACCTTGAAGCCTGGCGGCCGACTGTTGTATGTCACGTGCTCCGTGCTTGAAGAAGAAAACGACGCCATCGTCAGGGGTTTCTTGACGACAGTTGCCGACTGCGTGGTCCGTGAAATCAGCGCCCCGGACACCATTAAGACCGGGCTGGGTATCCAGCGGTTACCCGACCCCGAGGGTAGCGATGGTCTCTATTTTGCACTGCTCGCACGCGCGTTGCCGTGATGGCCACACAAGTGCCTGAGTCAGCGCGGTTGGATCAACCTGTAGAAATACGTAAAAAGGTTACAGAGAGCAGGTCTTACCATGTTGTTACGCTTTGTTTAAGGTGGCGTTGCGCGGTTTAGGAGGTAAGTAAGCCGGTGAAAATTATCATTCTTGGTGCGGGACAGGTTGGCGGCACGCTTGCTGAACATCTGGCCGATGAGCAAAACGACATCACCGTCGTCGATAGTCAACCGAATACCCTGCGCGCTCTTCAGGAGCGGCTCGATATTCGTACCGTGCAGGGTGATGCGGCACACCCCACTACCCTGTTAAATGCGGGAGCGGAAGATGCCGATCTTCTGATTGCGGTGACCAACAGCGATGAGATCAACATGCTCGCCTGCCAGGTGGCCTTTACGCTGTTCCGAACACCCACCAAAATTTCCCGGATTCGCTCAGCGAATTATCTTGATCAGGGAGAAGCACTTTTCAAGCCCGGAGCGATTCCTGTCGATTACGTGATTGGCCCAGAGCAACTGGTCACGAATAACATTGAACAACTCATCGCAAATCCCGGCTCACTTCAGGTAGTCGATTTCGCCGATGGCCGCATTCGGCTCGTCGCAGTGCGCGCTATTGAGGGGGGGCCAATTGTTGGGCGACAACTTCAGGAAATCCGCCAGCATATGCCCAAGGTTGATACCCGGGTGGCAGCGATTTTTCGCCGGTCGCAGGCGATTATTCCCGAGGGCGATACGGTCGTCGAACCGGAAGACGAGGTGTTCTTTATCGCTGCTCGAGAGAATATACGCGCAGTCACGTCAGAGCTGCGCAAGATAGACAAACCCTATAAACGGGTCATGATTGCCGGCGGCGGGAACATCGGCGCTACCTTGGCGAGTCGCCTTGAGCGGGACTACCAGGTCAAAGTATTGGAGCTATCCTACGATCGCTGCCGAATGCTGTCGGAATTGCTCGAAGAAACCATCGTTTTACATGGCAGCGCCGCGGAGCCTGCGCTGCTGAGCCAGGAAAATATCGAGAACACCGATGTGTTCTGCGCACTCACTAACAACGACGAATCGAACATCATGATGTCGATGCTCGCCAAGCGCATGGGTGCTAAGAAAGTCATTACCCTGATCACTAATTCTGCATACGCAGACTTAGTAGGTCAGGAAATTGATATCGCCATCTCGCCGCAGCAAATCACGATTGGCAGCTTGTTAACCCACGTACGGCGCGGGGATATCAGCAATGTACACTCGCTGAGACGCGGCGCCGCTGAGGCCATCGAACTGACAGCTCACGGGGACATGAAGTCCTCAAAGGTGGTCGGACGACGCCTGGATGAACTCGAACTCCCCGCCGGAGTATCGGTCGGTGCTATTTTGCGTGGTGAAGAAGTCATCATTGCGCACAGCCACGTGGTGGTTGAAAACGACGACCACCTTATCTTGTTCCTGATCGATCGCAATCACATCGCCGAGATTGAGCGCTTGTTCGCCGTTGGATTTGGATTCTTCTGATGCATCTGACGGTGTCACTGCGGATTATCGGTGTGCTGCTCATGCTGTTCAGCGTCGCCATGCTGCCCTCTATGTATTTGGGGTTGGCGGCCAATGACGGTAGCGCAGGGGCGTTTGCCACGGCGTTTGCAATCAACATTTTCGCCGGCTTAGTACTTTGGTTACCTACCCGTAACGCCCCGTCCGATTTGCGCATTCGCGATGGATTTCTCGTCACCGCGTTGTTCTGGATCGTTCTCGGGATCTTCGGTTCTACGCCGTTCATCCTGTCCGAGTCATTGCAGCTCAGTGTCATCGATGCCATCTTCGAATCAATCTCGGGTCTGACCACGACGGGGGCCACGGTCATTGTCGGCTTGGATAGCCTCCCCCAATCAATTTTGCTTTATCGACAACTACTGCAGTGGCTTGGGGGCATCGGGATCATTGTTCTAGCCGTTGCCATCCTGCCGATGCTGGGAATCGGCGGCATGCAGCTTTATCGTGCTGAAAGCGCAGGCCCCGCGAAAGACCGAAAGCTCACACCGCGTATCACAGGCACGGCAAAAGCGTTGTTCTCAATTTACTTGGGCCTTACCACCGCCTGCGCGCTAGCATATTGGGGCGCCGGCATGACTGTATTCGATGCAATTTGCCACGCGTTTTCGACAGTGGCAATTGGTGGGTTTTCAACCCATGACGCCAGCATGGGATATTTTGAAAGCAATACGATTTTACTCATCTGCACCGTTTTTATGGTGATCTCTGCCGTCAACTTCGGGCTGCACTTCATTGCCTTCCAGCGACGGAGTTTCGACATTTACCGGCTCGACTCAGAAACCTCTTTTTTCAGCTTGATCATTTTGCTGGCGGTCGTTCTTACCTGTGCCACCTTGATTGTTGGCAACACCCTCTCACCGGAAGAGAGTCTGATTCACGGTCTGTTTCAAACCGTATCAATCGCAACTACCACGGGCTTTACCACGCAAGACTTCGCAAGCTGGCCGAATTTTCTACCCTTCTTGTTGCTCATGCTGTCTTTCATGGGCGGTTGTGCAGGCTCTACCGGGGGTGGCATCAAGGCGATGCGATTGCTGCTCATTTTCAGGCAAGGCATGCGGGAGCTTAAGCAACTGCTGCATCCAAATGCGGTGATCCCACTGAAATTGGATGCTAGACGCGTTCAACCTTCGGTAGTCAGTGCCGTGTGGAGCTTTTTTGCTGTCTACATGTTTTGCTTTGTCACCATCATGCTGTTGCTTCTGGCCACTGGCTTGGATTTCACGTCGGCTTTCTCCGCTGTGGCGGCATCGCTGAACAACCTTGGCCCCGGCTTGGGTGTTGTAGCGGCGAACTACGCCCCGGTGGATGAAGTGGGGAAAATTATTCTTTGTGTCGCGATGCTTCTGGGCCGACTCGAGGTCTTTACTTTGCTAGTGCTATTTACCCCCGCGTTCTGGCGATTCTAGTGCTGCGCGCTTGCGATCACCGTGCTGCCTACCGGCTACATTCCACGTGCTTCGCGAATCACCTGGTAAGCAGTGGAAATTTCTGCGGATCGCTCGGTGGCCAGTTTGATCAAATCATCCGGCACGCCCTTGGCAATCAATTTGTCGGGGTGATTTTCGCTCATAAGTTTGCGGTACGCTTTCTTGATCGCGTCATCGGAAACCGAGCTTTCCACGCCTAAAGCCTGATAGGCATCCGCCAGCTGATCCCGGGGCGCCTGACCGAAGCTGCTGCCGGCTGAGCCGGCGCGCCCCTGATGAAATCGCGACTGAGCAGAGATCATGGAAACGAGACGATCCACCTCTGCAGCGGGCACACCCAGCAGGTTGGCGATCCGGTGCAATGCCTCCCGCTCAGGCTCATGCAAGCTCCCATCGGCCAGCGCCATCGAAGCGAGGAATGCAAAGAGTGTCTGTTGTACCTGACGCCGAGCGCCGACCTTTTGGGCAAACGCGGCAACCGTCGGCTCTGGGTCAAATCCGGCTTGGGAGCCCTCTTTAAATCGAAGGATTGCGGATTGGCGCTGAGCTGGATTTAAACGCAGCTGTCGAAACAGTGCTTCTGCCTGGGCGACTTCGGCTTCACTCACACGGCCGTCGGCCTTTGCGACGTAGCCCAGCAGGGTAAACGTAGTATCAAAAAACTGTCGCTGAACCGCTGCTAGTGCATCGGGGCTTGCAGCCTGTAAGGCCTGCCAAAGGCCCCGATCAAATGCGTGACCAATCGCCAAACCAAAGAGCAGACCAACAGGGCCTAAGGTAATAAAACCGATCAGACCGGCAATGAGTTTGCCGGCGAAGTGCTTAATCATTTCACCACCTTTGAACCGATTGGCTTGTTGTTAGGGCCGCACTCGTCGCACAAGACCCCTTCATATCTCTTCATTTCTCGGCCTCCAACCCGCGAGGCGCTTTCAAGTTCCGGTAGTGATCGATCTCACCTTTGGGTCGACACCGGAACCGCTTATAGAGCCACTGGTACTGTGCATCTCGACCTCGCAGCAACTGCTCTACGGCGTCATTCATCGAGGTCAGCGCTTGTTCTGGATCATCGCTGTACAGCGAGTCAGGGGCGGGTACATAACAGACCCGAAAACCACCGGGAACTCGAAACGCGGCGCCCATAAACGCGACCGCACCTGAGCGATTCACCATATTCACACCCAGCGATGCGGTCGCACAAGGCACGCCCATAAAAGGTACGTTCAAGCCGCCATTGTCCGAATCCGGCACCTGGTCAGGCAAAATACCCGAGATACCGCCGCGCTTCACGCTTTTCACCAGTGCCGCGAGCCCTCGGGGCGTGGTGGGCACCAACTGGCCTCCGCTGCGTTCCCGGGCAAACTGAACAAGCGGGCCGAGACTCGCTATTTTAGGCGGCTCAAACAGCGCCACCATATCCCCAAGGGTTGCTAAATGGAGCCCGAGTACCTCCCAGTTTCCCAAATGGGGGCCCAGAACAATGACGCCCCGGCCTGAATTGAGGGCGGCCCTGACCTGAGATTCTCCCTCGACCTCGAGTATTAGCGCCTGCGTGTCTTTCCAGGGTCGCATCCAGACATGGCCCATTTCCGCTGTGAGCGCGCCGGTTTCCTCGAGAGTGGCCCGGACGAGACAATCTTGCTCGTCGGCGGTCAAATCAGGATAAGCGAGCGCAATATTGCGTTCCGCTACACGCCGACCGCGGGTGTCCAATGCCCAATAGCGCCGCCCGGCCCACCGACCCAAGCCCCTCGCCCACTCAAGCGGCAGCCGCGAGCAAAGCCAGAGCAGGGTCCGAATAGCCAGCGATAGTGCACGCTCGCGGAAATCAGTCATTTTTTTGGTGTTCCAAGGGGAATATTCCAACTACCTATGCGCTACATTTATTATGCCGCCGCCTTCACGGGTATACTAAACACTTAAACCCGTCTTTTCTGGACCTCAGTGTGATTCCCGAAACATTTCAAGAGTTGATTCTGCGCTTGCAGAGTTTCTGGGGCAGCCATGGCTGCGTCATTTTACAACCCCTCGACATGGAGGTTGGTGCCGGCACCTTCCATCCTGCGACGTTTCTACGTGCCATTGGCCCAGAAAACTGGAATGCCGCTTACGTGCAGCCCAGCCGCCGTCCAGCAGATGGTCGCTACGGCGAGAATCCCAACCGTTTACAGCACTACTATCAGTTTCAAGTGGTCATGAAGCCCAGCCCGGCGGATTTTCAGGAACTGTATCTCGATAGCCTGAAAGCACTCGGCGTCGACCCGCTAGAACACGACGTACGGTTTGTAGAAGACAACTGGGAGTCGCCCACTTTGGGAGCCTGGGGACTGGGCTGGGAAGTCTGGCTCAACGGAATGGAAGTGAGCCAGTTCACGTATTTCCAGCAGGCCGGCGGCATTGAGTGCTTGCCGGTGACAGGTGAGATTACTTACGGCCTTGAGCGCATTGCTATGTATCTTCAAGGTGTGGAATCTGTGTATGACCTGATTTGGGCGCAGACGCCCGCCGGTCCTGTCACCTACGGTGATGTTTTCCACCAAAACGAGGTGGAAATGTCGACCTACAATTTTCAAGAGGCCGACACCGACCAACTCTTCGCAACCTTTGACTTTTGCGAACGCGAAGCACTGCGCTTAGTCGAAAAAGGGCTACCTTTGCCCGCCTACGAGCATGTGATGAAGGCGTCCCACGCGTTCAACTTACTCGACGCCCGCCACGCGATTGGTGTAACCGAGCGACAGCGATACATTTTGCGCGTGCGTACCCTGGCGAAAGCCGTCGCAGAATCCTATTACGCTGCACGAGCCGCACTGGGTTTCCCGCAAGCTGACGCCGACCTACGTGCTCAGGCGCTGGAGGCTTTGTCATGAGCAACACCGTGATGAACGACATAATCGCTGCCGACGAAGCACTCGACCTACTCTTCGAGTTGGGATGTGAAGAACTGCCCGCGGGACCGCTAACGACGATGGCCGAAGCCCTTCATCAAGGGATTTGCCAAGGCCTAACAGACCGTGGGCTAAGCTTTGCGAGCGCAGCATGGTTTGCAACGCCTCGACGTCTAGCCGTACTCGTATCGGGTTTAGTCCCTCGTGCTCCCGATCGTGAAACCGAGATACTGGGACCTCCGGTCGCAGCAGCAACCGACAAAGACGGGAACTGGACACCGGCTGCACAAGGATTTGCTCGCAAACAGGGTGTAACGGTCGATGAACTACAGCAGATCGAAACCGACAAAGGGCTTCGCCTCGGGTTAACCCGCACCGAGCCTGGTGCGATCGCAGCCGACGCTCTGCCCGAATTGATCAGTGACGCTGTCGCGGGTATCCCCGTGGCGAAACGTATGCGCTGGGGGCGAGAGAGACACGAATTTTTAAGGCCTGTGCAGTGGCTGGTTGCCCTACTGGGCGATCAGGTTCTGCCCGTTACCTTATTTGGTTTGAAGGCCGGCGACACCTCTCCGGGCCACCGCTTTCACCACCCGGACTTGGTATCTCTTAAAGCACCCAGTGATTACTTAGCCGCGATGCGTGCGGCAAATGTTGTGGTGGATTATCAGGAAAGGCGTGAACTTATCCGGAATCAAGTCGAAGCGGTAGCACGCGAAGTCAACGGTGTGCCCGTCATTGGCGACGACCTGCTCGACGAAGTGACCGGCCTAGTGGAATGGCCCGTGGCGTTGGCCGGCAGTTTTGCTGAAGAGTTCTTAAACGTACCGCAAGAGGCGTTAATCTCTTCCATGCGCGAGCACCAAAAGTATTTTCATCTGGTGGATCACGAAGGCAACTTGTTGCCTAAGTTTATTACCATCGCCAACATTGAAAGCGTCAATCCTGCCACCGTCATATCAGGTAATGAACGGGTTATTCGCCCCCGATTGAGCGACGCGGCGTTCTTCTTTGAGACGGATAAACAAACACCGCTCGCAGCGCGCACCGAGCGCCTTGCTGGCGTGGTGTTTCAGCACAAGCTAGGCAGCCTCGCTGATAAACAGCAACGGATGGTAGGGCTGACAGAACAGCTATCTGAATCTCTAGGGGCAGATCCTGTGGCAGCAACCCGGGCCGCAGCTCTCGCTAAGTGCGATCTTGTTTCCGATATGGTTCTTGAATTTCCGGAACTTCAAGGAATAGCGGGCGCTCACTATGCCAAGAATGATGGAGAGCCCGCACAGGTAGTCACCGCAATCGAGCAACACTACTGGCCAAAGCAAGCCGGCGACGCGCTACCCAGCACACCCGAGGCCGCCGCTGTTGCTCTCGCGGATCGCCTCGACACTCTGGCGGGCATTTTTGGTATCGGACAAACGCCAACGGGCTCAAAGGACCCCTTTGGTTTACGGCGTGCAGCACTCGCCGTCCTGCGCATTTTGATTGAGCGTGGCCATGACCTTGACCTTCGACAGTTGGCTGAACAAGCCGTTGCAAGCTATCCAAGCGGCAGCCTTGATAAGAATACCGCAGCCGCGGTAACCGACTATAGCCTCGAGCGGTTACGGGCCCTGTACGAAGACCAATCAATTGGGGTGGACGTGCTGCGCGCCGTCACCGCGACAGGACTCACAGCACCGTCAGAAATCGATAAGCGAGTTCAGGCACTGCAAGTCTTTGCCAAGACAGAAGCGGCCGAAGCGTTAGCTGCTGCAAACAAGCGCGTAGCCAACATCCTGGCAAAGTCAGAAAACCCCGTTAGCGGCGAACCCGACCCTGCGCTGTTTACCGAAGCGGCCGAAGCCCAACTGTTCGACGCACTTACAGGGGCCAAGCAGCAAATGGCGCCCAAGCTGGAGACCGGGGACTACGCGGCAGCACTCGCAGTGCTCTCCGAATTACGTCAGCCGATTGATTCGTTTTTTGATCAAGTTATGGTCAATGCCGAGGACCCGGCACAAAAACTCAATCGCTACCGCTTACTCGCTGCGCTGAGAGCACTGTTCATCAGCATCGCCGATATTGCCCAGCTCAGCTACGGAAACGGATGAACCTTGAGAGCCTTAGCCCGGTTGAGCTCCTAGCGGCAGGCGCTGCGCTGGGTAGCGTGATTTCGGGTACGGTTTTTTGGCTGTACGCATCTGCCCAAGGCAAGCAGCTTAAATCCGATTTCGCGGATCTGCAGCAGCAGCGAGACAACGTTAATGCCTCATTAGGTACGTTGGACAACGAGCGCCAACGTATCGCCGACCAGCTGGCAGCTCTGCAGCAGGAACACCAGGCACTGATTGCACGTTTAAGCGCCGAGGAAGCAAGAAGTGAGGAGCGCGAGCGGAGCCTTCGGGAGCAAATCAAACAGTTCGAGGGCAGCCGCGGCCAACTCCGTAGCGAGTTTGAAAACCTCAGTCGCGAGTTCTTAAACGCCCGCGACAAAGAGCTTCGTGAAAAAAACCAAGAGAGTATTGGGGCGATTCTCAAACCCCTGAGCGAGAAAATCGAGGGTTTTCAGCACCGAGTCAATCAAGTTCATGGTGACATGGTTAAAAATTCCTCGGCGCTCAGCGAACAGATTCGTGGGCTTGAGCGTGTCGGTCTTGCCATCAGCAGCGACGCGACCAACCTCACCCGCGCGCTAAAGGGTGACAAGAAGCTCGTGGGCAACTGGGGCGAAGTGCAGCTCGAACGCACGCTGGAATTGGCAGGCTTAAGGCCCGGCGAGCATTACGAAACCCAAGCAAGCTTCAAAGACGAGTCGGGGCAACGGTTTTTACCCGACTTTGTCATTAAATTGCCCGAAGGAAAAAACCTTGTCATTGACAGCAAAGTCTCACTGATTGACTACGAAACCGCGATATCCGCGGAGGATGACAGTCTTCGGGAAGCTGCGCTCAATCGGCATGGAACCGCCGTCAAAAATCACATCGATAGCCTATCGGCAAAGGACTATGCGCAGCTGCCCGGCATGGCGAGCCCAGACTTTGTGCTCATGTTTATGCCCGTTGAGCCCGCCTACATCGAGGTGATGCGGCACCACCGTGATCTGTTCAATTATGGCTACCAGAAAGGCGTCGTCATGGTGTCTCACACCACGCTGATGCCGATTCTGCGCACGGTGGCGAACCTGTGGATGGTGGAGCGGAGTAACGCCGAAGCCCGTGAGATCAGCGAACGTGCGGGGGATATCTTCAATTCGGTATGTCTAATTGCCGATCGCTTACAAACCCTGGGCAGCTCTCTGCAGACAACAACCAAAAAATACAACGACACGGTGACCGCGATCGTTGGTCGTCAGGGGCTGCACGGCAAGGTCGAGCGGTTTCAGCAACTCAGCCAGCGGGCGAATAAGACATTTCCCGACCAACTCGCGTCGCTGGCGCCGGAAACCGACGCCCATCATTTAAGCATTGCGACCGGCGCAACCGATAACAAAGAAGCTGAGGAATAGAACTCGGCGGAATACCAGTAGTGTCAGCTCTCAACCACAGCCTCTATTGCCGTGCAAGCATCAACTGAGTGCTAACTAAACATCAAGATTTTCCACTGCCAACGCGTTTGCCTCAATAAATTCACGGCGCGGCTCAACGTCATCACCCATCAGCGTTGTGAACATTTGGTCCGCAAGAATTGCATCTTCGATAGTGACCCTCAGCATGCGACGCACATCGGGATC
This sequence comes from Luminiphilus sp., assembly GCA_965655505.1. Taxonomy (GTDB): domain Bacteria; phylum Pseudomonadota; class Gammaproteobacteria; order Pseudomonadales; family Halieaceae; genus Luminiphilus. Next base: position 9,324 of record CBFHHJ010000001.1, on the reverse strand, counting down.
CATCGTTGTTTCCCATAGCTGATCGGGGTTCATCTCCCCCAGGCCTTTATAGCGCTGGACTGAGAGGCCTTTGCGGGCCTCCGTGAGCAGCCATGCCAAGCCCTGGGCGAAATCTTGAGTCTCTAACCGCTTCTCGCCGCGCTGAAAATATCCGCTGGGCTCAATTAGGCCATTCACGACCTCTCCCAGCGAAACCAAAGATGCATACTCTTTACTAGTGAAGAATGCATGCTGAAGCGGAAAGTCTTTGGCCAGACTGTGAGAGGTTTGACGAATCACGGGATACCAATGCCCGCGCTCGGGGTCCTGACGCAAGAAAGCATCGTAAGCAACGGTCTTGTCGGTGATTGTTAGTAAGCGCTCACATAACGCATCAGCAAACGCCTGTACGGCCTGCTCGTCCATAAGTTGGTCGGCAGTGAGCGGTTCTAAATAGGGCAGCTGCCATAACACTTGGGTTGGATACACACGTGAAAGCCGGTTAATCGTGGCCTCTACTGACTGGTACTGCGCGACTAACTCGGACAAGCCCGTTCCGGTGATGGGCGGAGCATCTGAATTGACATAGATCGACGCACTATCGAGGGCGTTAGACGTCAAATAGGCGATGTAGGCTGCTTCATCCTTCAAATACTGACTCTGTTTGCCACGAGATATCTTGTACAACGGGGGCTGGGCGATGAACACGTGCCCTCGCTCAATGAGTTCGCGCATTTGGCGGAAGAAGAAGGTCAGCAGCAACGTTCGGATATGTGAGCCATCAACATCCGCATCGGTCATGATAATGATGCTGTGGTAACGCAGCTTATCGGGGTCAAACTCGTCCTTTCCAATACCGCAGCCGAGAGCTGTCACAATCGTGCCGACTTCTGCGGAGCTCAGCATCTTATCGAAGCGCGCTTTCTCAACGTTAAGAATTTTTCCCTTTAAGGGCAGTATCGCCTGAAACTTGCGGTTACGCCCCTGCTTCGCGGATCCGCCCGCGGAATCTCCCTCTACCAGGTAAAGTTCGCAAAGCGCCGGGTCGCGCTCCTGGCAGTCCGCAAGCTTGCCCGGCAGACCGGCAATATCCAAAGCGCCTTTACGCCGGGTCATCTCGCGGGCTTTACGGGCCGCCTCTCGAGCACGGGCAGCGTCAACCATTTTGCCCACCACGAGCCGCGCATCCTGCGGGTTTTCCATAAGGAAATCGTTGAAAAAAGCACCCATGGACTGCTCAACAGCGGTTTTCACCTCGCTGGAGACCAGCTTGTCCTTGGTTTGAGAAGAAAACTTCGGATCAGGCACCTTCACTGAGATGATCGCCGTCAACCCTTCCCGAGCATCGTCTCCAGTCGTGTTGACCTTAGCTTTCTTAGCCATGCCTTCACGCTCAATGTACGCGTTTAACGAGCGCGTGAGTGCTGCGCGAAAGCCAGCCAAGTGCGTTCCGCCATCTCGCTGGGGTATGTTGTTGGTATAAGAAAAAATATTTTCCTGGAAGGTATCGTTCCACTGCAGGGCAATTTCAACGCCTATACCCCCTTCCACATCTGTCTGGAAGTGAAATACACGATTTACCGTGGTTTTGCCGCGGTTGAGAAATTCGACAAAAGCTTTTAAGCCGCCATCGTAGCAATAGGTTTCCTCTTGACCGCTACGCTCGTCTTTTAGAACAATTTTGACGCCGCTGTTCAGAAATGCCAGTTCGCGGAGTCGCTTACCCAAGATATCGAAGTGAAAGGCGATATTGGTAAAGGTCTCAGCAGAAGGCTTAAACCGAACAGCGGTACCCGTCACCTCGGTCTCACCCACAACCCCCAGCGGCGCGTCCGGGACACCATGGCGGTAGATTTGCTCGTAAAGCTTTCCCTGGCGGCGAATCGTGAGCTGCAAGTGCTCAGATAACGCATTCACCACAGAAACCCCTACGCCGTGCAACCCCCCCGAGACCTTGTAAGTGTTGTCATCAAACTTACCCCCCGCGTGGAGCACAGTCATGATGACTTCAGCCGCAGATACGCCCTCTTCATGGACCTCGGTAGGAATACCACGACCATCGTCAGCGACCGACACCGACTCATCAGTATGAATGACTACGTCAATCTGGCTGCAATGCCCGGCTAGCGCCTCATCGATGGAGTTATCAACGAGCTCAAAGACCATATGGTGCAGCCCGGTACCGTCATCGGTATCTCCGATGTACATCCCAGGCCGCTTGCGGACCGCATCAAGCCCCTTCAACACCTTAATACTGGAGGAATCGTACGCTGCCTGTGGCTCTAAGCCGTCGTTATCTGTCATGGTCATACCTATGTTTATGCCGCCGGTTAAACGACAGAAGTTATCTCACCCTGTTCCACGTGGAACAAAGACAGGCCGTCAGTCGGCCAAATATCCGTAATATCCTCTTGAGCGACCGCTGTTAGTACGACCTGCCCATTACTTTCAGCCAACAACTCGCAAACCTGGCTCGCGTGACCTCTATCAAGCTCGGCGGCCAAATCATCCACCAGATAGAGTGGCGAACACCCCACCTGTCGAGCAACCAACCGCCCCTGTGCTAGCTTCAGTGCGGCCACCGCCAACTTAGTTTGCCCTCGGGACATAACCTCCGCGGCAGGCCGGCCATCCCAAAGCAGCTTCAAATCACCACGATGCGGCCCAACATGAGTAAACCCCTGGCTCCGGTCTGAAGGCAGGCTTGCCTCAAGGGCCGCCAAAAGTGGCGCGTCTTTGCTCCAGCCCTGACGGTGTGACACAGTCACCGCAGACAACTCGGGAGCAAGCTTGTTCAGCACAACCCCAAACTCAAGGGCAAGTGCCTGCACGAATCTCTCACGACTGCTCGCCAAGGCCTCTCCAACGCTTGCTAACTCTTGAAGCCAAGCATTATCCCCATTGACTATACCATGGCGGAGCCCTGCGTTTCGCTGTTTCAAGCCGCGCTGATAACGGCGCCAAATCGACAGAAATGGTTGTTCCACGTGGAACAAAGCGCCATCCATAAACCGACGACGCAGGTCAGGGGCGCCCGTCACTAGATCCAGACCATCAGTATCAAGCAACACAAGCGGCAACAGCTCCGCGAAAGCCGCAAGGGACTTTAACTCCTCGCCATCCAAGCGCAGGTCCGACTGGCCCGACCTGTGTCGGCGAATACCCGCCTCATGACGCCTGCCGCCACGGACCACCCTGGCTTGAACGAGACATGCTTCAGAATCGTGATGAATCAGGGGCCTCGCGGTATGGGTACGGAATGACCGCCCCGTGCCAAGCAAGTAAGCCGCTTCGAGCACACTGGTCTTGCCGCTGCCGTTGTTTCCAAATAGAAGGGACGCGCCCGGCTGTAACTCAAGGCGCTGAGCGACTAAATTGCGGACGCCGTCGATAGTCAGCCGCTCTATCGACAGGGTCGACATCGACTTGTTATCACTTACGCTGGGTGTGGCGGAAATTGTGGGCTCACAGCCTCATCGGCATAACAACATAGACCGAATCACCACCGTCGGCCTCTTCAACCAGTGCGCTACTTGCCGAATCTGCCAGGGACAAGCGAACTCGATCACCGTTCAGAACCGACAGCACATCAAGCAGGTAACTCACATTAAAGCCAACTTCGAGCTCGGTGCCCTGATATTCCACGGTAACCACTTCTTCTGCCTGCTCCTGCTCGGGGTTATTCGCGGTGATTTCCAAGCTGTCGGTGCTCAGCTTTAAGCGAACACCACGGTATTTTTCATTAGACAAAATAGCCGTTCGTGTAAACGCCTGCTTCAACTCGAGACGATTACCAATCACCGACTTGTCGGGTGATTTCGGCAGAACCCGTTCATATTCGGGGAACTTCCCATCAACCAACTTTGAGGTAAACGTAAATTGGCGATTTGCTGCTCGAACGTGGTTACTGCCAATCACTAAACGTACGTTTTCATCACCCTCAAGCAGACGCGCCAGTTCCAACACTCCTTTGCGGGGAACAATTACTGTTGCATCACCCGCATCAACGGGGTCGGGTGCGGTGCATAAGGCCAAGCGATGACCGTCGGTCGCCACCATACGCAACCGTCCCGACTTCAATTCGAGCAGCATGCCATTTAAGTAGTAGCGAACATCCTGTTGCGCCATCGCGAACGCCGTGCGATCGATCAGCCGCTTAACCACCGCCTGCGGTAGCTCCATGGCGAGCTCGCCGGCTCCCTCTTCAACCGACGGAAACTCAGAGGCCGGTAACGTAGATAGGGTAAATCGGCTGCGGCCCGCTTTAACAGTAGCTTTCCCGCCTTCTACAGAGAATTCTATAACAGAACTATCCGGTAACGACTTGCAGATATCTACCAGCTTTCTGGCTGGCACCGTCACGTCGCCGTCGACTCCTTCGACATCCAACTCAACCCGACCGACCAGTTCGACTTCCAGGTCGGTACCCGTCAATGCCAGCTGCTTGCCCTCAAGGCTCAGTAACACATTAGACAAAATCGGAAGGGTTTGACGCCGTTCAACGACGCCAGCCACCAAATTGAGAGGTTTGATTAATGCATCGCGCGAAATACTAAATTTCATTATCCGGGTCGCTCCAAGCTAAAGACAGCTCGCGCCCAAAACACCTGACTGTCAGGTCGTCAATGAGCGCAGTAGATTCTTGTAATCCTCGCGAATATCGGAACTCGTTTCACGAAGTTCCTTAATCTTACGACAAGCGTGAAGCACTGTCGTGTGGTCTCGACCACCAAAAGCATCACCAATCTCAGGAAGACTGTAATTTGTGAGTTCCTTTGCCAGGGCCATCGCCATCTGGCGGGGCCTCGCAATCGACCGACTGCGCCGCTTTGACAGCAAATCTGATACTTTAATCTTGTAATATTCAGCGGCGGTTAGCTTGATGTTATCGAGGCTAATCTGCTTGTCCTGTAGCGCCAAAAGATCTTTGAGACTATCTTTGATGAGCTCAATATCCAGCGGCCGGCCAGTAAAGTTGGCGCTGGCAATTACTCGCTTTAATGCTCCCTCGAGCTCTCTAACGTTTGACCGGATACGCTGGGCGATAAAAAAAGCAGACTCCGGCGCAAGATCAATATTTGACTGCTCGGCTTTCTTCATGAGAATTGCGACTCGGGTTTCTAACTCGGGAGGCTCGACAGCAACCGTCAAACCCCAGCCAAATCGCGACTTTAAACGCTCCTCGAGGCCATTTATTTCCTTCGGATAACGATCACAGGTGAGGATCATCTGCTGGCCCCCTTCGAGTAACGCGTTAAACGTATGGAAAAACTCCTCTTGTGAGCGGTCTTTGTTGGCAAAAAACTGAATATCGTCAATCAACAACGCATCAACAGATCGGTAGTAACGCTTGAACTCAGTGATCGCATTCAACTGCAAGGCCTTTACCATGTCCGCGACAAACCGCTCGGAGTGCAGATAAACTATCTTGGCGTCAGGCTTATCGCGCAACAGCGCGTTTCCAACCGCATGCATTAAGTGGGTTTTACCCAAACCTACGCCCCCATACAGAAATAAGGGGTTGTAGGAGTCACCAGGGTTTTCCGCGACCTGTTGGGCGGCAGCCAGTGCCAGCTGATTACTTTTACCCTCGACAAAACTTGAAAAGGTATATCCCTCAACGAGATTGTGTTGATGAGAGGGCGCCACCGACTGAGTCACCGGTGGCTTTGACGCAGTTGTATGGCCAGCTAGCGCTGGGCGATGCTCGCTCACAGGCGAGGACGTTCGCGCCTCAAAATGCTGATCGGCACCGACTCCTCGCGAACCCTGCAAATCACCACGTAAATCATGCTGTCTTTCGGGGGAAAGTTTTGCCGAAGAATTCAAAGGCGTCACGGTAGCCAACCCGCCGCGCCCCATTTCGGGCATACCTCGCAAATCATCGTTGTGGCGAGACGTCGAAGCCGAGGCACCTTGGTTATTCCCCGGGTTACTGTAAGCATTGCTACGAAACGCAGGCTGTTCCTCGGCCACTAGAATACTGACGCTTATTCCGTTGCCCCCTGACACTTCCTGCAAAAAATTAGCAATCATCGCTCCGAATTTGTCTTCCACAAAATCACGAATGAAGCGATTGGGCGCGCCAAGAACTAAGCCCTCATCGCTGTCGACCCCCCGGAGAGGGCGAATCCAAGTATTGAACTGTTGGGTGGGCAATTCATCCCGTAAACGGGTAAGGCAATACTGCCAAAAATCGGCATTAGACTGACTAACTGACAAGGTGTTCTCCGAAATCCAAGCGCGCTGCGCGCTGGTAAAACTTATTAACAGTGAGAACGGCTTAGTTATCCACAAATAAAAAGAAACTGCAAAGCTTTATTTTTATATATAAAACAAATACTTAATAAAAAATATCCGCTTATAGAGTTATCTGTAGAGTTTCAACCCCTCTGTTAACTTAGGCTGTGTATAAGCTGTTAATATGTTTAAGATAAGCTCTGCTCAGGTTCACCACCTAACCGCGATCTACTGGCGACAGCCCAGCAGACACAGGGCCAAATAGGTTAGCGACGGCCCACATCAACATATTGTTATTTTTTTTAAGTCGCAAGACTTATGCCGCCTCGGGCTTGAAAGCATGCTCAGACCTCTCTATACTCCGCGCCCCTTTGATTCCATCTCACTGTAGGTTGTTGAGACATGAAACGTACATTCCAACCAAGCGTTATCAAGCGCAAGCGCACTCACGGTTTCCGTGCTCGTATGGCTACCAAAGGCGGCCGCCAAGTTATCGCCCGTCGTCGAGCCCGCGGTCGGCGCAAACTGTCGGCTTAAGATTTGAGTTAACGGGTTGAGGCTGCCAATGGCTTCCTTTGGACAGTCCTTCACCCGTACATCGCGCTTACTCACCCAATACCAGTTCAAGCAGGTATTCGACCGCAATCAGGCGAGAGCGTCCTGTCGTTACGCGTTGCTGTTATCTTTAGATGCAGCCTCCAATCAGTCCCGCTTGGGATTGATTGTCGCTAAAAAACACGTTCGCCTCGCTGCTCAACGCAATCGCATTAAACGGCAAGTTAGAGAGTATTTCCGCTGCCACCCGCTGCGCGATCCAAGAGATTTGGTTTTTATTGCTCGCAAAGGCATTGCAGATTTATCAAACGAAGACATCCGCACCGAGCTCGACCGCCTATGGCTCAAGCTCGATAAGCAGCTCGCCAAATCATGATTCGCCAACTCTTGTCCTGCGAGAACTTGTCCCGCAAAAACTTGTCCTGCGAACCCTGGCCCTGCGAACTCTTACCCCGCCACTTTGCACAGCCCAGCGATCTACCATTGGCCGTAGCAGTTAACGAGGTAGTTTGAAATGCAGGCATTCGTCCGGATAACCCTGAACCTCCCAAGACAATTGTTATTACTGATCATCCGCAGTTATCGGTTGGTCTTAAGTCCATGGTTGGGGCGAGCTTGCAGGTTCGAGCCAACCTGCTCTCACTATGGAGAACAGGCAATCGAACGATTTGGCGCCATTAAAGGCACATGGCTTACCATTCTTCGCATTGGACGGTGTCATCCTTGGCATGAGGGCGGGTATGATCCCGTCCCTGAAGACTGAACCCAAAACCCTGACCCACACTGACAGACGCTAACTTATGGACATCCCCCGTTACCTCCTCATTGCTGCCAGTGCGGCGCTCGTTATCATGCTTCTTGGTGAGTGGACCAGCTTTAAGGAAGAACGCACCGAAAGCCAAGACCGATCGCGCCTGGCGGGAACGAGCTTTGAAGAACCCACCCCCGTGTCCAACCCGGCTATGGACAATGACGGTCAGGTACTGGATACCTTGGGTGAAGCAACTACCACCGAAAATACCTCAGTAGCTGTCTCAGATGACCTTCCAACCATTACTAACGTAGTAGCTGCAGAGCAAAACGCTCCCGAGGCCGCTGCAGACAGTAATCGCTTGGTCACCGTCACCACCGATTACCTGGTTGTCGTCATTGATTTACAGGGCGGCGACATTATCGAAGCAGCACTGCCTGAATTCCCCGATAACATCGAGCAACCCGACGTACCTTTTGTTCTGCTCGAGCAAAACAATACGCGAACCTACATCGCTCAAAGTGGCCTCGTTGGCCCTGACGGCATCGACAGTCCAAAGCGGGCGATGTACACAACAGCACAGAATTCCTATCGCCTCTCTGGCAGCGGTGCACAGACCGTCGTGCTAACGACCCGAGATACAGCAAACGCTGTCGATATTGAAAAACGCTATACGTTTACGCCAGGTAGTTACTTAATCGAGCTGGAGTATGAGATTCGCAACAATGGCCCCAACCGCTGGCAGGCAGTGCCCTTTGCACAGTTAAAGCGGGACAGCAGTCAGCCTCCCGAAGCGGATACCAGCGGCTTTGGCATGCAACCGTTTCTAGGGGCAGCTACCACCACCCCTGATGACCGATTTAAAAAATTCACGTTCGGCGACATCGCTGACGATCCTTGGAAAGCGAACCTTCCCGGGGGGTGGATCGCCTTGATGCAGCACTACTTCGTCACGGCCTGGGTGCCTTCACAAGAACAAAACCACACGTATTCGACTCGCCAAACCGCTGCCGGATTCAATATCGCTGGATTTACCAGCCCTGCCATCACTGTCGCGCCCCAAAGCGTCGCGTCATACACTGTCGATTTATACGTTGGCCCTAAAGACCAGTACGTACTAGAAGAAGTTTCCCCATACCTTGAATTAACCGTCGACTACGGCTGGCTTTGGTGGATCGGCAAACCGCTTTTCTGGCTACTGACTCAAATTCAAAGCGTTGTTCAGAACTGGGGCGTCGCCATTATTCTGCTCACCGTGTTAGTAAAAGGTGCATTCTTTAAGCTTTCGGCCACGAGCTACCGCTCCATGGCCAAGATGCGCAAAGTTCAACCGAAGATGCAGAATATCCGTGAACAGTATGCCGACGACAAGCAAAAGCAATCTCAGGCGATGATGGAGCTGTATAAGAAAGAAAAGATCAATCCGATGGGGGGCTGCCTACCGATTCTCATCCAAATGCCCGTATTTATTGCGCTGTATTGGGTGTTGATGGAATCCGTAGAGCTTCGCCAGGCGCCGTTTGCTCTCTGGATTAAAGACCTATCTGTCATGGACCCTTATTTCGTGCTGCCTATTTTGATGGGCGCTTCGATGTTTTTCATGCAGAAACTCAACCCACCACCGCCCGACCCCATGCAGGCAAAAATCATGCAGTGGTTACCGGTGATCTTTACTTTCTTCTTCCTCTGGTTCCCTGCCGGACTGGTACTGTATTGGGTTGTGAACAACCTCCTGTCTATGACTCAGCAATGGATTATCACCCGGGGAATTGAGCGCGAAGGCCTCAAAACCTGATAAA